>JAITQJ010000306.1 GCA_031288955.1 Planctomycetaceae bacterium
GGACGATTCGGCAATACCGCAATAAATAATGCATTGTCTTTCAGGGTCAATCGCAATTTTCCCCGAACAATACCGATTTGCCCCCCGTAATGCAAGAGCAAGTTGCCCCGCCGGTGAAAACGGACGCCTGTTTGCGGCAGTGTTTGCAATTTTTTACCAGCGGCGGTAAAATACCGGCATTATGTTTGTCAAACTCAACGCTTTTTCGCTCATCGGTATCGAAGCCGTCCTCGTTCACGTCGAAGTTGATTGCGCTGAAAGCGAACAATCCAAGACGATTATTGTCGGACTGCCCGAAACCGTCGTTCGGGAAAGCGTTTATCGCATCGAAAGGGCTATCGAAAATTCAAAGTACGTTTTTCCTCAAGCCCGGAATATCATCAATCTTGCGCCTGCCGATTTGCCGAAACAAGCCTCGTGTTTTGATTTGCCGCTCGCTCTCGGCATCTTGACGGCAACCGGTCAAATTGACATCAACCGCTTTGAACAATTTGCCGTTGTCGGCGAACTTGCTCTTGACGGTTCCTTGCGAAGCGTCAAAGGAGCCTTACCGATGGCATTGGCGGCAAAAGAACTCGGCATTACTCAACTGATTCTGCCTGCTGAAAATGCTGCCGAAGCCGCCGTTGTTGAAGGTCTCCGCGTCTTTGCCGTCAATTCGTTAATCGAAGCCGCCGCCTTTTTGACGGGGAAAACCGACATTGCTCCTGAACCGCCGGTCAACCTGAACATTTTTGAAGAACTGTCCGTCTATGAAGTCGATTTTGCCGATGTTCGGGGACAGGAAACCGCCAAGCGGGCGATGACGATTGCCGCTGCCGGAGGTCATAATCTCCTGATGATTGGACCGCCGGGAACCGGTAAAACGTTGTTAGCGAAACGTTTCGCAACGCTGCTGCCGAAGTTGCCGCTCGAAGAGTCATTGGAAACAACGCGTGTGTTCAGTGTTCTCGGTTATTTGACGAAAGAGCGTCCGCTGATTGCCGTGCGTCCGTTTCGGGAACCGCATCATACCATCAGCGAACCCGGTTTGGCAGGCGGCGGTTCGCCGCCGAAGCCCGGCGAAATCAGTTTAGCACACAACGGCATCCTGTTTCTTGACGAGTTGCCGGAGTTCAGCCGGCAAACATTGGAAGTCCTTCGGCAGCCGCTTGAAGACGGTTATGTAACGATTGCCCGCGCCGCACACACGAGCCGGTTTCCCGCCAACTTTATCCTTTTAGCGGCTCTGAACCCTTGTCCTTGCGGCTACCGCAACGACCCGCGGCGAGAGTGCCGCTGTTCGCTCAATCAGATTGAACGGTATATGAACCGAATCAGCGGACCGCTGCTTGACCGCATTGACATTCATATTGAAGTGCCGCCGGTAAAGTACGAAGAATTATCGGCTGCTGCACCGGGGCTATCAAGTGCCGCAATGAGTCAGCAGGTTGCCGCTGCCCGTGTTATTCAGACGCAGCGTTTTACCGGAAGTCAAACGAAAAGCAACGCCGCGATGCCGCACAGTGAAATAGTAAAACATTGCGCTTTGAATGAACAGGGACACTTGTTATTGAAAACGGCGATGGAGGAGTTCGGCTTGTCCGGCAGAGCGCACGATAAAATTTTGCGGATAGCGCGGACGATAGCAGACTTGGAAAACGCACCGAACATTACGCCGATGCATCTTTATGAAGCGGTTACATACCGGACACTCGACCGCAAATTGTGGAAGTAAAAATGCCGTCTTACGATGACGGGCTGCCGCTGCTGTTTGCTAAAAAACACTGCAAAAAGTTTTCCGCCTGTGCCTTCGTCATATTTTGCGAATCATAACGCAGAATATAACGCAGTTGGTCTGCATACGTCAACATTGAAAACGATATTAACGTTCCGAAACGTATCGGCGGAGCCGCATCGACTTCCTCTAATACCGCTCCGCCTACAATCAATTTACCATCGTCCCGCTTCGGCAGAGGCAGCGTTTCAAACACTCGTCCCAAGTTTGACAGCACTGCCGTTGAGCGGCACTGTTGCGGCTTCAGCATCAAAGCAATACCGCCCGGCAGGTAGTCCCGCACCCAAAACGTTAACAAAAGATAATGCTTTTGTTCCGCACGTTTCGCCCAATTCATTTCCCGCTTAATGCCTTTCAGGAGTTGCTCTTTGTCCGCACATTGACGCAGCCGGCGGTCAAGAAACAACATCGTTACCGTATTCGATGCCGGTATATTCTTGTGCTTTTCTGTGCGTAAATTCACCGGAACGGATATGCGGTACAACGGATTTTCGTTACAAATATCCGACTCCGGTAAAGATTTCCGCCAATCATACATTGCCGAAAATAAGGCGGCAAGATGATAATCGTTCACCGTTACTCCCTTTTTTTTCGCTTCGGCAAAGCTCTTTTTTGTCTGCTGCGGCGAAAGTTCAGCCGTAACAAATGCAAAGTAATCACGCACCGCCGCCGGATTTTCATTGACCGCTTTGAGCGGCTCCGGTCTGCCGAAGACCAGTTGTCTTGTGGTGAACATTGTGTTAAAAAAGTTTTTCACGTAACTTTTTAACGTCAAGCCGCTCTTTCCCCGCAGCGGCAGCAGCGAGGCATCACGCTGCGGCGGTATTTCCTCTTGGGACGTAATACGGCGGGCATAATCGGTCAGAACATCGCCGAGAAATTCCATTTCACCGAGTCCGTCGGAAACGCTGTGATGAAATTGAAACAGAATAGATACGTTCGGCTGTCCCTGTGCTGCGTGTTCCTTAATGTACACCCGAAAACCCGGTTCGGCAGTGATGCGGAGTCGTTCGGGAACAAGTTCGTCAACGTATCTGATAGAAACGCTCTGCTGCGTTTCGTGCCAAACATAATTCCGCCGCTTTGTCTTTTTGATGATACTGCGCAGCAAAGGATGGACGGCAACGGCA
>JAITQJ010000119.1 GCA_031288955.1 Planctomycetaceae bacterium
CCGTACACGATTCCATTTTCTTTGTTGCCGCACTGACCGGCAAGAGGAGTTTAACTTCATTATGCTTGTCCTGCGTCCATTCAATAGCGGACAGTAAACTTTTCGACAGAATAAGTCAAGGGATGTGTCAACTCGCCCCAATTGTCTGTTGCCCATTACTACAACCGAAAATTATTCAGCGGCTGAACCAAAATCAGAGCCACCATCGTAAGATGGCAAAACCGGACAACAGGAGCGAGTGATATGCGGAGAGCGGCGAGTTTTTTACACGTTACTAACGTTTGAACACAATGTCGCCCTGCAATCTGTCGTCGTCTTTGCCGCCGGCGGTCCCAAGGTTTCTGATGCGTGTTCGTTGTCATTGTTATTACAGGGTTGAGGTGCTTGTTTCGCTGTTTGTTAATGTCAAAAAGCGAACGGAGAGCATTAACGGCAAGAGTACCCTTAATTCCAATGCAGCCCTGTGCGGACTTTTTCCGGTTCCGTACCGATTTTTTCGAGCAACGCTTTATCTTCGTTTGTCCAGTTTTTCGGCAGCATTACTGATAACTCCGCAAACAAATCACCGCCGTTGATGCCGTGATTTTTCACCCGTAACTTCGTACCGGTTGTCGAATTCGGCGGTATCGTTAACGATACACTGCCTTTGGGAGTCGGCACATCAATTTTCGTTCCAAACACCGCTTCTTTCAACGTTATCGGCAACTTCACATAAAGCCGGCTGCCCTGCCGGGTATAATACGGATGGTCTTCAACGTGAATTGTCAGAAACAGATTGCCGCTCTTACCGCCGTTTTGTCCATTCGTTCCCAAACCGGGCAGGCGGATTTTCTTACCGGATTCGATTCCCGCCGGTATTTTCACGCTGACCGTTTCTTCTGAACCTCCGCCGCGGCGAAACACGATGTCCGTTTTGCCGCCGGTAACAGCCAGAACAAACGGTATCGTTATTGATTGTTCGAGGTCCTGCCCTTTCGATGCGTACCGTCCGGCATTGACAAAATCTTCGGGATTGGCACCGCCGAATCCGCTGCCTGCGCCGAACATTGACATAATGTCTTCGATATTATCGAAGCGGAAATTAGTTTTTCGGGACGGTCCGCCTCCGCCGCCGTAAGACCATTGAAACGGTCCCTGACCTCCGCCGTTGCCCATCTGGTCGGGTGAAACGCCGAATTGGTCATAAACTTTGCGCTTTTCGTCGTTTCCGACAATATCGTAGGCTTCCTGAATTTTCTGAAACTGTTCTTTGGCAGTTTTAGGATTATCCTGATTGAGGTCAGGATGATATTTTCGTGCCAACTTCCGGTACGCAGATGCTATTTCATCTTTCGTTGCCGTTTGGGAAACACCAAGAGTCTGGTAATATTCACCGCTCATTCGACGTATTTAGCCGTATAAAAACTGTTTCTACAACGTTTCAGTCTAACAGATTTTGACGGAAATAACAAGGACGGTATTCAGCACAAGCCGCGTTTAACTTCAGCGGCTTGCACTAGGATTATCTATCGCCGCTAAATGCTGAAACGGTGCGTCGGATTCGGTCGCCCCGGCATCAGGCAGCGCAGCGTCTCAATTTTAACGTCAAGCGTCCGTGTAATGCCGCCCGTCAGCAAACTGCGGACTTTGCTTTCCAGCAACTCCGGCAGCATTTGCACCCGAACGTTCAGTATCAACGCCGGCTGCTGCGACTTCACTTCAACCTCCCGAACGTCAACGGTACCGTTGAGACTCGTCAAGTTCGCTGCCGACTCCTTGCCGCCGATGTTCAATACCGCTTTGACGTGACCGACCTCGGAGTTCGTCTTTTTGATTTCCGATTGGAACTCGTCCAGCAGCGTCTTTAACAGCAGCGCACTGTCAACGTTTGCCGATTTTGCCTGAACACTTGCCGTTGCGTTAAGCCAGCCGAGAACGGCTTCACCGTGCGCATAACGGTCATAATCAACCGGCACTATCGTTGTACCGGCATCGCTTGCCGATTGAACATCTGCAAGCCAGAGATTCAAACCTTCGCCGGTTTTTGCCGACATCAAACCGGTCATCTTGCCGGGATATTTCTGTTTCAGTAATTGCCCAAGCCGCTTCTTTTCAGCATCGGACAACGTGTCCGCCTTGTTAATGAAAATCCGGTCTGCCTCGTCGAGTTGCAACTGCATAATGTACAGCGCATCAGCATCGGCTAAACTCGGCTCTTCGCCGATAACTTCCAGAAACCGCTGCGGAGAAACCAATACCGTCAACGGAGCAAGACTCCAGTCGGGATAAAACTTCTTGAGCGGATTCATTATCGTTGCGGACAAGTCCGTACAACTGCCGACGGGTTCGGCGATAACCGTTTCCGCTCCCTGATTGACGAGCGACTGAACGGCATCGGTAAATCCGTTAAAGTTACAGCAAAAGCAACTGCCGGAAACTTCCAGCACGCCCTTGCCGACCTTGGTTAACAACCGGGTATCGACAAGTTCCGGTGCCTGGTCGTTTGTTATCAAGCCGACGGCTTTGCCTTCTGCCGTCAACTTCTGCGCCGCAGCCGCCAACAAGGTTGTTTTACCGCTGCCTAAAAATCCGCCAACGAGAATTAGTTTTGTCATAGCAATACGGCGGGAGTGATTTACTCCCGTCTTTTTGAGGTTAATACAACTACGGGGCTTTGTATTCGTCATCATCACCGGCAGGCATTTCAGAGTCCGTCGGAATGTACGCACTGGCAAGTTGCACCTTGGTCGTTCCCGTCTTGATATAACGAACAAGCGTGTTTTTCATATGCCGGTCGAGTTCGCTGAAATTATCAACGGCACTGTCGTCAAGCCGCGTGATAACATCACCTTTTCGCAAACCAAGTTTTTCCAGCGGCGAACCTTCAACGGGGTCGGACAACAGCCGGGCTGCCGTAAAACGATTGCCGGGAATTTGAATCTTTTCAATGCGGAAAGATGCGCCGAGTTTCGTCGAATACGTTCCCCCATTATCATCGACAAATACAGGTCTGTCAACCGTTACCGTTTTTTCAACAATCACGGGTTTTTCGATAACGACCGTTGACGGCTGCGACGGCACAACAACGACCGGCTGCGCACGGCGGTAATAATCGTAACGGGACATTCCGTTGACGACAGCAGCGGTAACACCGACGGCACCGATGACGGCGAGTGCCTTTCCGAAATCGTCGTGGTGATGATACCTCGGCGGCGGCGGAGGCGGTCCCCAAGGTCTTGACGGCGGAGGAGGACCGCCCGGACGCGGACCGCCGGGTCTGGGACCTCGCGGCGGTTGGGCAAACAGCGGGGACGCTGCTGTTGAAATCAGCAACGCTGCCGCTACAATACCAGTTAGCAAACGAAATGCAGGTATCTTCATTGGAAAATCTCCTTTCGTTCAAGGGAACATTCCCTTGCTTTGGTTATTCATTTATCGTTTGTCCATTATACACTATGTACTGGAAACTGCGAACACGGATTTTGCAATTAGACAAACCCGTTTTTATGGGGATTGTCAATGTTACGCCGGACAGTTTCTCGGACGGCGGACGGTTTTACACGGCAGAAGCGGCGGTTGAACACGTTTTGGAACTTGTCCGCAGCGGTGCCGGTATTATTGACCTCGGCGGTGAAAGTACCCGACCAGGCAGCAGTGCTGTTTCTGCCGGCGAGGAATTACGCCGTTTGCTGCCTGTTATTGAACACCTTCGGCGGCTGAAAGTTCCGGTGCCGATTTCGGTTGATACAACGAAAGCCGCTGTTGCAGAGGAGGTTCTTGAATGTGGGGCGGAGATTATTAACGACGTTTCCGGTTGTGCGGATTCGGATATGCCGGAGGTTCTCCGCCGCAGCGGTGCCAGCTATTGTTTGATGCACACGCAGGGAATACCGGAAACGATGCAGGACAATCCGCAGTATGGCGATGTTACAGCGGAGGTATTTGCGTTTTTGCAGGAAAGCCGCCGGCGGTTGATAGCATCGGGCATTGCTGCCGAACGGATAGCCGTTGACCCCGGATTAGGTTTCGGCAAAACGGCGGAGCATAATTGGCAACTGGTCGAAAACATAGAAAAATTTCTTCAGTTAGAAGCACCGTTATTAGTCGGACACAGCCGGAAACGTTTTTTGTCAGCCCGTTTCGCTGACCGTGATGAAGGCACTCGTTGGTTGAGCAAAAAATTGTTAACCCAAGGCGTACATATCCTCCGATTGCACGAGGGCGGTTGTCTGTTCTCTTCTTGACGAAGTCTTAAACATTTGGCAGAATGTAGTGCAATACCGATAAAGAAATACGCCAGCCTCTAATTTAATAAACAGGTATATTATGCCAGTAACAAGAAAAATCGCCGTTCTGATTGACGGCGACAATGCCGAAAGCAAGTTGATTGAACATATCCTTGACGCTGCGGGCAAACACGGTACAACAACAATCAAAAGAGCTTACGGTGATTGGAGTGAGCCACAACTGAAATCGTGGAGAGAGAAACTCAATGCTTATGCAATCCGTCCGATTCAGAAGTTTGCCTACACAAAGGGCAAGAACAGTACCGACAGTGAATTGATTATTGATGCGATGGATATACTGCACTCTCGTTTGGTTGACGGCTTTTGTATTGTGTCAAGCGACAGTGATTACACCGGCTTGGCAAACCGTATCCGTGAAGCGGGAATGTTTATTATGGGTATCGGACGCAGCAAAACGCCGGAAG
>JAITQJ010000069.1 GCA_031288955.1 Planctomycetaceae bacterium
TGACGATATTCTCGATATGACACCGCAGCATTTTCTTGATGCGGTTGAACATCAGGCGAAACAAGGTGTCGATTATATGACGATTCACGCCGGACTTTTGCAGGAACATTTGCCGCTCATCGACAGCCGATTGGCGGGAATCGTTTCACGCGGCGGAAGTTTAACGGCAAAATGGATGGCGGCACACAAGCGGGAGAACCCGTTTTACGAGCATTTTGACGAGTTGTGCGAAATAATGAAGGAATACGACGTGTGTTGGAGTATCGGCGACGGATTGCGTCCGGGCTGTCTTCACGATGCGTCTGATGCCGCCCAATTCGGGGAACTTGATGTAATGGGACGCTTGGCACGGCGGGCTTGGGCAATCGGTTGTCAGGTGATGATTGAAGGACCAGGTCACGTTCCGCTTGACCAGATAGAAATGAACATTAAGCGGCAAATCGAAATATGCGGCGGTGCGCCGTTTTACGTTTTGGGTCCTGTTGTGTGCGATATTGCACCGGGTTATGACCATATTACGAGTGCTATCGGGGCAACGCTGGCGGCATATCACGGGGCGGCAATGTTATGCTATGTTACGCCGAAGGAGCATTTGGGGCTGCCGAATTTGGAAGATGTCCGGCAAGGGGTAATTGCGTACAAAATAGCCGCTCACGCTGCCGATGTAGCGCGAAAGCGTCCGCATTGTCGTGAGCAGGACGACGCATTAAGCAGGGCGCGGTTCGCTTTTGATTGGGACGAACAGTTCCGCTTGTCGCTTGACCCCGAAAGGGCGAGGGAGTATTACAATGAGTCCCGTGCGGGAGCGGGAATCGCAGGAGCAGGGGGTGCAAGCCCCCCGATGGGGTGTAATGAAAATTACTGTACAATGTGCGGTCCTAAATTTTGTGCAATGAAGACGACACAGGAATTGAATAAGTTGCGGAAACAGTAAACAAAGAAAATATCCGCCGCTATTCTTGACAACCGCTGTGTATGAGGCATAATAGGGTTTGGTTAAACGAGAGGAATCGGGTACACGCTTTTATGCAGCGGATAATGTTAAAATCGAAGATTCACCGGGCTGTCCTGACCGGTGCAGATTTGAATTACGAAGGCAGTATTGCCGTTGACCCTGTGCTGCTCGAAGCCGCTGACATTCTGTCCGGTGAACAAGTACACGTTCTCAATATCAATAACGGAAACCGGTTAGTAACTTACGCCATCGAAGCCGAACGCGGAAGCGGTGCCGTTATGCTCAACGGTGCCGCCGCCCGATGCGGTATCGCCGGAGATTTGGTCATTATCATTACGTACGCTCACATCGACTCCGCCGAATTGACCAATTATAAAACAAAAATCGTTCACGTCGATGCGGATAACCGAATCGCACCTTAAATCCGATGCCCTCGCTTTGAAACACCGCTGGCGGCTAATCGCCGTTTGTTTGCTGTTTTGCGGCTGTGTTCCGGCAGCGGCACCTGTTGCAGAAACGCCTTTGCCGCCGCTGGTTCGTACCGCTGAAGTGCCGCAGGCGAGTTCGACGGAAGTCCGCTCTTTTCCCGGTATCGCCAAAGAAGCGAAACGCATCAATCTGTCATTCCGTATTCCGGGAAAGTTAATCAACTTCGATGTCAGCGTGGGAGAGCGGATTGCGAAAGATGCCGTTGTCGCCAAACTCGACCCGCGGGATTATAAATTAGCCGTCCAGCGTTTCGATGCCGAATATACGGCTGCAAAAACGGCTTTAGAAACTGCCGATGCGAATCTGAAACGTCTAACGGCATTGCTTGCCGATGATGTCGCTTCGCAAACGCAATTCGATGCCGCTAAAGTGCAGTTTGAAACCGCCAAGGGAAAAACGGAGGCATTGACGGCACAAATCAATGCGGCAAAAAACGCCTTGTCTGATACGGAACTGAAAGCCCCGTTTGACGGTATTGCGGCGGAGCGGTTCGCCGAAAGCGGCGAAAATGTCGCTGCCGGTATTGCGGTGCTGTCTTTTTACGATGTGTCGCATATTGATATGGCGGTGAACGTGCCGGAAGAATTGCTTATCCGCTTCAAGGACATTCGGAATTATTACGTTGAGTTTGAAACGTTTCCGGGTAAAAAGTTTCCGGCGGCGTTAAAAGAATTTGGTTTAGCGATTCAGCCGGGCAAACAATCGTATCCGATGGAAGTACGGGTCGATTTGCCGAAAGACAGCAGCGTTTTTCCCGGTATGACGGCAATGGTACATATCGGAATGCAGCGTCCGAAGTTAACGCAGCGTGTTCCGTTGTCGGCGTTATTCGGCGGCGATGAAGCAACGGCTCTGTGGACGCTTGAAAACGGCAAGACCGTTCGCAGGGACGTGAAGGTTGTCAG
The DNA here is from genome assembly GCA_031288955.1 of Planctomycetaceae bacterium. Lineage (GTDB taxonomy): Bacteria > Planctomycetota > Planctomycetia > Pirellulales > Thermoguttaceae > WRKP01. Next base: position 2,350 of record JAITQJ010000069.1, read on the forward strand.
CATTATCGGTTCCGAAGCGGAAATTGAAGCCGTTCTTGAACCGCAGGCAAAAATCGTCATTGCCGGTGCCAGAAGTCTGCACGCAGGACAAACGGTGCGGGAAAACTGACCGCTCTTGGGCGGGATTCGATGCGGTATTCTTCGTTCCGGTTATTCCTTTGATGTAGATTGTACTATTGTTTTTTCTTTTTTTTCACCTGCGGCACAGTTTACGCCGAAATAACACGTGCTGGGATGTTATGTACGGAAAAACAACGCATAAAGGAATACGTCAATGTTAGTTTTATCACGGTATCGGGACGAAAGCATTTTTATCGGCGACGATATTAAGGTTACCGTTGTAGATATTCGGGGAGACCGGGTGCGTCTCGGTATTCAGGCACCGCCGAACGTGACTGTCCATCGCCAGGAAGTATATGAAGCGATTGCTAACAATCAGCCGCGGGGTGATAAAACTTTCCGTGCAAACCGTCCGCTGGATACCGGCGAACGATACACTGCTCCGTTACGCCGCGAAATTGATGCGCAGAAAATCAAACCGCTCGTTGTTGAAATCAGTGCGCAGGAACTTATCAGCGGCGGAATGGCTGAAATCGCGAAATAGAATCGCAAAAACACTTTCCGCCATTCTGCAATAGCGGCTCCGGCTATTTCTACCGCAGCAATTCGCCGTAAAACTCTGCCGCCTTGGCATCAAAAATGCTGCGGCGAAGTACCGCCAGTTCGTCTAATAGACTTGTCCCGCAACCTATGCTGTCAATTCTCTGTTGAGTGTAGCACAGACGAGTTTTGTCCGCAAGAGATGTCTTCGCCTTCTGTTGCGATAAGGATACGTCATTATCTTGAATACCTTCACCGTCTTGAAAATCGGTATAGAAGAGAATTACAGCAATTGTTCGGTTAGGAAACAATTCCAATAATTTTTTGACACGCACGGCGAACAATCAGGATTTCGGCTGCGTCCGTACCACGTTGTTGCCTTCGGTTTGGCGGACGGCTTTCTTCATCTGGAGCATCGCTATCGTTGCACGGACAATATGAATCGGCAACTGCGCCGACTCCGCAACCTTATCTATCGGTGTCGCCTCATTGCCGATATTTGCAAAAACCTTCCGCTCCGCATCCGTCCAATCCGCCGGCATCTCAATCGGTTGTACTGCAACAGGTTGCGGTGCAACGGGGTGCGGGGAAATCGGTTTAGCAGGACGCTCAAAAGCGGCGGCTTTTGCCGTTTTCCGGATAAGCGGCGGCGAATCCGTTTGAATCGCCGCATCTTCCGGCAAAAATATCCGCAGCGGACACTCGTTACACTTCGGATTGGTTTTACTGCAAAAATCTTTGCTGATACGAACGACATATTCCTGCATTTTCTTAAACAGTTCCGCTCCGTAAGGTTCTTCGTCCGGTGTCAGTTCCTGAAGAACACATTCCTGCATTGCCTTGTCATCTGCCGTCGGCGAAACAAACCCGTGCCGCCGCAAAAGCCGAACGGTAAACATATCAATCATATACACCGGTATATTACCAGCGTAAAGCATTATGTTGTCGGCAGTTGAAACTCCGATGCCGGGAACGTGCAGCAATTCCTGACGAACCGTTTCAATGTCCCTCGCAAAAAAACGAGTGGTATTACCGCCGTATTCAAGAAAAAGTTTCGCTAACGCCTTCAAACGCGGTACTTTTTTCTTTTGAAAACGTGCCGGACGAATCACTGCCGCCAACTGTTTGTCAGGCAGTTGAACAATCGCCTCAAATTCCATAAAGCCCTGCGGATACATCGTCTCAATGACTTTATCGACAGATTTCCAAGTCGAACCTTGCACAAGTACCGCCCTGACAATAACTTCAACAGGATAATCCGACCACCAGCGGTACGGCTTGTCCGCATAATACTCCCGCAGCGTTTCAAAGATTTTACGTAAAATGGACATTATCGGCGGACGCTTGTCTCCAACGTTATTTCAACGAATTTAACAGAATTTTCGTTTTACGCAAATGCTGAAAATTGCGCGGAACTCAACTGCATTGCCGGCTGCCGATAAGACGCTGCCGATTGATTTTTGTATGCGGCGGCTGAAACGGAAAATACCGATTTCGACTTGGCGGACGCTGCCTGTCCCGAATCTTCGGCTTTTGCATCGGCGGCACCGCTCGTCTTTGCCGAGTCTTCACTGGATTGAAGCGATTTATCTTCGTCGGCGGCTTCTTCCGTTTCTTCGTTCTGCTGATTCGACTTTTCCAACCGGGCTTTGGCGATTTCCTGTCTTGCAGCGGCGGCAACTTTACGGTCTTGTCCAGACGGTTCGGCGGGAGCCAACGCTGCTGCCGCAACGGTCTGCATCTTCTTTATTGTTGCATCGGGGTCGCCTTCGACCGCACCGGTACTGATACCGACTTCTCCGCCGACAGCATACTTATTCCCGTCGGGTCCGGTTTGAAACGTGTACGAAGGTCCGCTGGTTACATACGTTCCGCCGGCGGCAACGTGTGCGGCTTCGTGTGTCCGTACCTCTTTGTCGCGGGCTTTTAATTCTTCGACCTGCTGCTCTTCTTCGGGCGTTAATTCCTTGTCAGAATTGAGTTTCGCTCCATTGCCGGATTTTTCCGTTGCTTGTGAATCGGCTTTGAGAGCATTGTCTTTGGCAGCGTCATCTTTGTCATCTGCCTTTTTAACATCAATGGAGAGGTCAAGCACATCGCCGGAAGCAGATTGAGGCTTTCCAGCATCGGGGTCAGACTTAAGGGACTGTGCAGCATCGGCTTCCGCTTTGATAGAATCCGCCCGCACCGACTGCGGGGATTCAATCCACCGAATTGGATTACTGGCATAAGCCGAACCGATATAAGTCTGTAAAATACTCATTGTATCGTTGAACAACGTATCGTTGAACAACCGCATATATTCTCTGCGGACTTCTACGGTTATTGTACATCGTATCATCGGCAGTTTCAAGAAAAAAATTGAAGATTATCCTGTTTTGTTATCTTTCCTTGTTGGTACAACCGGCAAAACCGCTAAAATCAGTAGTGGGATAAGAGCCGGACGTTAGATAAACGACGACATTGTACTTGCCCGCCAGTACACAGCGGTAGTTGCCGTTGGACACCGGATACAAAGTATCCGGCTCGTAACTCGTACTCTTTTAGTGTAAAAAAACGTTGCCTTTCGAGAGCCGGCGGCTATGTCGCCGTGATTACCGAATTTCGGATATTCTTTTGTGTCTTTCATTCGCTTGATATTGGAGTACAATGAACAAATATGGCGAAGTTGTCTCCACCGAAAATTATATCCTATAAAAAGGACGGACGTAAAATTGTGATGCTGACCGCTTATGATTATCCGGGAGCAAAACTCCTCGATGAAGCGGGGGTAGATATTTTGCTTGTCGGCGATAGCCTCGGCAATGTCGTACAAGGCAAGTCAACAACACTGCCGGTTACGCTTGACGAAGTCATTTATCACGCAGAAATGGTTGCCAGAGCGGCAACACAGGCTCTTGTTGCCGTTGATTTGCCGTTTCCGTACTGCCAACTCGGACCGCAGGAAGCTCTTCGGGCTGGGGCAAGAATACTGAAAGAGACGCTTGCGGATGCGGTAAAAGTTGAAGGCGGGGCGAACCGGGCGGCAACGATAGCAGCATTAACGGATGCCGGTATTCCGGTATTAGGGCATTGCGGTTTGCGTCCGCAGGAAATCCGGCAAACCGGCGGTTACCATTTGCAGCGGGAGCGGGAATTGCTTTTTCAGGATATTACTGCCGTGGAGCAAGCCGGCGCGTTCGGTATCGTGCTGGAATGTTTAGAACCGGAATTGGCGAAAGAAGCGACACAAGCAGTATCAATTCCGACTATCGGCATCGGTGCCGGTCCGCATACGGACGGACAGGTTCTGGTGTTTCACGATTTGTTGGGCTATATTCCGAACAGGACAAAAGTCCCGAAGCACGTGAAGCAATATGCCGATTTACGCAGTATTATCACCGGAGCCGTGCAGCAATACGCCGACGATGTGCGCAGCGGTATGTATTTTAAGGAATAAAACGCTGGCGGGGTGCCGTCAGCGTTTGACAAATGCCCCGCAGCACGCTATAATCGCTGGGTGTTGAAGAACAACCATTAACCCCGAAATTCTAATGCAAACGCTGTTTCGTGTTTTGTTGTGCCTCTGTGTTGTCCGCCTCGCTGCCGCTGCTGAACCGGACTGGAATCAGTTCCGCGGTCCCAATCACGATAATCATTCCTTTACCCAAGGAAT
>JAITQJ010000075.1 GCA_031288955.1 Planctomycetaceae bacterium
CTCAACGATTCGCTGCCAATCAACGGGAACTTTAGCGTGACCGCAAAAGTAGTCGGCTTCGAGCAGCGCATCAGCAACACCGCTTTGTCCGACGTTGATGATATTGACATCTGTCCAGGCAGAACGAATCCGGTCGATATGAAAATCTTCGACCGGAGCGTCTTTGAAACAGACAACGAGATTCGGCATAAAGGGCAGGGACTAATATCCGTAAAATGCGATAACAATCGCATTTGAATAGGATACCCGACAACAAAATGTTTGTCAAGGAGTAAAATGTTTTGCAACGGCAAGACCGAAGATGACGGCGGCGATGCCTAATGTGTTTTGACCGAGACAGTGAACGGCAAAGAACACGTATTGCTGTTTTTCTAAAAATTGATGATTTTCAAACGCAAATGCCGAAAAGGTTGTGAAGCCGCCGAGAAATCCTGTCAAAAGAATTGTCCGCCATTCGACGGAGCCGGTCGGCAACATTCCTGCGGCAGCACCGAAAAGAAAACTGCCGGAAATGTTGACAATATACGTTCCGTAAGGATAAGCACTGCCGAAAACGGTTATTGCCGCTGCGCTTGTTCCATATCGGGCAAGCGTTCCCAATGCACCGGCAAGAGCAACAGCGACAACGTGCAACAGCATACATCATATCATACAACTTAAAAACGTATTCGCAATAGGGATTAAAAATTACCGCCGAAGGATAAACAACGTATCCTCTGTTGTGTCGTTGACTTTGATGGGATGCTCAATATCGTAATCGAAAGTGTACGTTTCGATAATGCGGAAACAATTTGCCGATTTGAGAAGCCGGTAAAACTGCTTTGCGGTATATGTCCGCAGCGGAAAACGGTCAATAACACTATAACGTTTTTTGGGAGTCCGCACATCAATACGGAATTCAACTGTTTCAACGTGCTTGCGGCTATTGCAGGATAATGTTCTCAATTTTGAATGTAATGACAACGTGCCGTGCCGCATTGACCAGGATTCGCTGCCGCAAAACGCCTGACCGGCAGGCTTCAAATGTAAGCCGAGAATATAGATGCCGTCCGGCTTCAAAACGCCGGCAACTGCCGCCAAGTGCTGCCGTGCCTGCGTATCATTGGTTAGATGTAAAAAACTGCTGACGAGATTATACGCCGCATCGAACGGCTGCTTTCGCTGCAAATCGGCAAGAGTAAAATTAGTCATATCGCCGCAAAAGGAGCGGGCAGTCAAAGCGTGGCGGAGCATCCGCCGATTGCAATACGCAACAGATTTGGTATTCAAATCGAGACCGGCAACGTTATAACCGCGTTTTGCCAAACGCCAGAGCAGTCTTCCGGTTCCGCAAGCCGGCTCGAAAACCGACATCGCCGTTCTGCGGTGCTGCGGACAAAATTTTTGCAGCACGGATTCAATAAAACGAATTTCCGTCGTACAAGTATCCGAAAACAATACGTCATATAACTGCGGATAGTCGTAAAGGCAAGACATCGAAAGACAATTTAGCAAAATTTTTCAAACGAGTCAATGCTGTCTTACCGCATATTGATTATGCCGTATCTTCCGTTATAATGTTCTGCGTAAGGTTTGTCCCGTTTTCCGCAGACATCTTATTATCTGATGGCTCTGAATGTTGTTTGTCCCGGTTGTTTGAAACGATTTCAGGTAAGCGACCGGTTTGCCGGACAAAAAGGTCCGTGTCCGAATTGCAAAACGACTATCGAAATTCCAAAAGCACCGGTCAAAATACACGGCTTGGAAGGTTCTGAATACGGCGCAAAAGATAGGTTTGGCAATCCGACTCTTAAACCGCTTGAACGGATTGTTTCCGATTTCGATGTTCAGAACACGCTGCTGTATGCCGCCGCATCAATTTGCGTTTTAATTACAGCGTTCTTTATCGGCTGTATGACGATGTCAACCGGTTTCCGCAGCGGTATCGCCTTTTTGGGACTCGCACTGCTGTCGTTTCCGCTGTCGCTCTTCGGTTATCAGGTAATGCGGAACAAAGACCAACTGTTCATTTATACAGGAACAGATTTGTACCGCCGGACGGGATTGACGGCATTGGGATACGTTATCCTTTGGCTTGTGTTCGAGTATTTTCTGCAATACGCTAATGTCGGCATCTTCAGTGTTCTTTACTTTGCGGTCTTTGCGTGTTTCGGAATGTTCTTTGCGTCGTTAGTGTTGAAAATACCGTTTAGCAATGCACTGCGGCATTTTTTAGTCTTTGCGGTGCCGATTGTTCTGCTGCGCTGCGCGGCTGGCTTGGATTGGTTCTGGATACAGCACCAGCATAACACAATTCCGCTGCCTGACATCTGGGGCTGATGGGGAATTGACAAATATCGGGTTTTCGTGTAGAATTGGGCGGTACTTTTCCACTTTCAGAAACAAGAAACAATGAAGGAGAGATTTTTGTGGTCAAACTAACGCTTCGGGACAAAGAGTCCATTCAAGATGCCGTCCGCCGTTTTCGCAAGTTAATCGAGCGGAGCGGACTCAAAAAGGAGATGCGCCGCCGGGAATTTTATGAAAAACCCAGCGAAATTAAACGCCGGGCGCACATCCGTGCCGAACGCCGGAATATGCATCTGCGGAAAATTGCCGCCAATCCCCGATTAGCGTCTATGTAAGTTCATCACAACCTTTCTCCAAACAACAATGACACGACGAATTCTTATTGCCGGTAACTGGAAGATGAATCTGACTCTTTCCGCTTCGCTTGAATTAGCGGAAGGACTGAAGCAAAAAGCGGCTGGTTTTCCGGCGGTTGATATTGCCGTTTGTCCGCCAAGCGTTTATGTTCAGCCGGTTGCTGCTGCGCTGCAAGGTTCCGCGATTAAGGTCGGGGCGCAGAACGTTTACTTTGAGAAAAACGGTGCATTTACCGGCGAAATCAGTGCCGAAATGCTTACAGACATCGGGGCAACTTACGTCATCGTCGGACACAGTGAGCGTCGAAACATTCTCGGCGAATCAAGTGAATTGGTGAACGTGAAAACGCACGCCGCCTTGTCTGCCGGTTTGATTCCTATCGTTTGCGTCGGCGAGTTGCTTAAAGAACGGGAAGCCGGCACGACGGAACAAGTTGTCCGCCGTCAGTTTGACGGTTCGTTTTCCGGTGTTTCTGCCGGTGATATGAAAAAGTGCGTGATTGCTTATGAACCGGTTTGGGCGATTGGGACGGGCAAGGTTGCCTCGCCGGAACAAGCCGAAGAGGTACACGCCGCTATCCGCAAAATGGTAGAGGCGAAGTACGGCAAAGACGTTGCCGAAGCGGTACGGATTCAGTACGGCGGCAGTGTCAACGACAAGAACGCCAGGGAGATTCTTGCGAAGCCGAACGTTGACGGTGCGCTGGTCGGCGGTGCCTCGCTCAAAGTTGACCCGTTCATCGGCATTATCAATGGGGCGGTGTAAATCTTGCGGACGGTGTTAGTCCAGAATAAAAGTGAGTCTGTGTCCGGCGCGGGCGATGACGGCAGCCGTTATTGTTTTTGCGCCGGCTTTGAGCAGAACGTTGGACACCTCGCAGCACGTTGAAGCCGTTGTCAGGATGTCATCGACAAGCAGAATATGTTTGCCTTTCACGTTCGGTACTGAACGGAACCAGCCCGGCGTATTCATATCGAACGCTTCCGAAACATTTTCGCGCCGTTCGGCGGGAGAAAGCGAGTGCTGAACGTGTGTGCTGCGTATGCGGCTGACCAGCGATAAAGCCAGCGGTATTTTCAGTTGCCGGGCAATTTCAGCAGCGATGATGTCCGGCGAGTTCACGCCCCGATACCGTCTTCGCCGTTTGAACATCGGCACGGCAGTAACCAAGTCGGGCGGACTTGCCGTCAATTCGCTGCGGCGGTGTTTGACCAATAACCGGGCGGTGTCGATGGCGGTATAACCGTTTTTTTCTTTTTTCATTTTCAGCACGAGTGTCCGCAGGTCGGTTTCATAATCGCCGAGAGCAACGGCGCGGCGGAAGCGAAACGCCGTATTCCGGCAGCGAAGACAATCGGGTTCATCTGATTTACCGTCGTGCCGTTTTGCTCCGCAGCGTCGGCAAAATGCATCAGATGCGGTAACCATTTTCTCTTCGCAGGACGGACAGATGAGTCCGCCGCTGTCAGAAACATTGCCGCATACCGGACAAATAGCCGGACAGAGCAAATCCAAAAGGCGTACAAAAACATCGGCGAACATTAGCGCAGCCGTTTAATTTCATTTTGCGGCAGACCCGTCGTTTGGGCAATCGTTGCGGCATCAATACCGAGCAGTTTCATCTTTCGGGCAATTTCGAGCGTTGCTCCGGTACGACCTTTTGCTTCACCTTCTACGAGTCCTTCAGCACGTCCTTCGGCGAGTCCTTCTGTGTGTCCGGTCTTCTTTGCCATTACAATCGTTGACATATATGTCCAGTAATCGTTTTTGCTCTGGTCATAAGCGTCTTGTTCCGCCGACGGCATTG
>JAITQJ010000101.1 GCA_031288955.1 Planctomycetaceae bacterium
CGCTGCTGTCCGGTAGAATGTTTCCGTCTGTTGCCGGTGTTGTTCTCCAATTCGTGCGGGAACATCAACAGGGAATCCAGTGCGGCATTTGCTTGAGCGGCAGTGCTAATTCTGGAACGGTCCTCGCCGCTGTAATCGGTTTTTGACTGCATCAAATCTTATTGGACATTGGTCGGAAACGGCTGAGAAGTCCAGATGCGGTTGCCGAAAGTCAGAAGACCTACCGGCATCGAATTAAACGTTTCTCTATGCGAAGGACACGGGAAACGTTCAAATTTTATTGCCTGCATTTGATTAAAACGCTGCGGGCTAAAAATCTAAAATAATGTCCAGTGTATACGTTCCCCGCACGCACCGTGCCTTCACGTTGGTCGAACTCCTCGTCGTCATCGCCATCATCGGTATTCTTGTTGCGCTGCTTCTTCCGGCAGTGCAAGCGGCAAGGGAAGCCGCGAGGCGGATGAGTTGCTCCAACAACCTGAAACAAATCGGCATTGCCGTCCATAATTATCACGATGTCAATCTCAAAATTCCGCTCGGCAGAAATACAGATACGATGTTCGGCTGGGGAGCGTTGGTTCTCCTCTTTGTCGAACAGGGAAACCTGCAATCGCTCATCAAAGTCGATGAAAAAATGTATAACGAACCGAATAAGTCAACGGGACAAATTCTCCTGCCGCTCTTTCTCTGTCCAAGCAATGGAGAACGAACCGTCCGGCAGACCGAATTTTACAATCCCGACAAAAGTTACGCCGTCGAAAATCTGCCGCTTGCTCCCAGTCATTACGGCGGAATTTTGACGGAAAAAATATCTGCTCACGGTTCGGAAACGGAAAGCGATGGCTATACGCCCAAACATCCTGAACTCGGCACGATTTTAATGACGCAGAATATTAGTTTTGCCGACATCACAGACGGGCTGTCAAATACGGCAATGATTGCAGAGGCTTCGTCTTATGAAACGATAGAACCGCCGGTCTATGCCAATGGCAGTTGGATAAGCGGAACGAATATTTTCACAAAGACGACCGCCTTAATCAATTACCGACCGGACTGTGTGCATTTCAATACCTCCAAGCCTTGGCTCTGCGACAAGTGTTCGGCGTATCAGTATGAGATGCGGAGTGCGCATTCGATGGGTGCTTACGTTTTATACGGCGACGCATCGGTACATTTTCTAACCGCAGAAACGGAAATCAACGTACTCGGTCAATTATGCAACCGAATGGACGAATAACCAACTGCCCTTTTCATTGCAATCGCCGAAAAGATGAAAACGTTTTGAATAGAGACAGCGAAAATGTGCTTGACTAATCCGCCGGCATCTTGTAAAATCGCCTGCGTTGTTTTCATTGATCTAACGAATAAAGGATATTTGCAATGTTGAGATTGAACCTGTTAAATCGGCGGGATAGATACACAAGTTGCGGTCTGCCGTTGCTTGCGTGTATTCTTGCGGTTTTTCTTGCCGTTCCGTTGGCATTTGCTGACGATGAAGAAAAGGCAAAAGCCGAAACGCCTCCGCCCCCAATGCTCTCGAAGTATGCTCTCGAAAAGTTAGCCATTGATTTGGAGAACCAGCGCGGTGTCGTGGACTATCTCCGTTATTCAGTCGAAAACGGGCATACCATTGACCAAATCATCGAAGACGTAGCGATTGTCCGTTACAAGCAGGAAACCAGTAAAGACGGCGCAGAGCAACTCGTTGAGAAAAAGTCTGCCGAACGGCTTGACCGGAAAACGGAACGTTATGACGATCTCGCCAAAAAGAATAATACGCAGCATAAGGTTAAAGTTCACGATACCGAAATAGGCGGGCGCGTCGGGTCGTGGGATGACACGTTTGAAATGCTGGACTCCCAAGAGAAATCAAAGATTAAAACTCAAAGGAATATCTGTCGGCAGCAGTTGATAGCCATCTGGTCAGGCTGTGCGAATATCGAATTGAACAAATTACTTGACAGTGCGTACCGGAAACTCGGTGTTTTGGAGAGAAGATGGGAAAATTCGGCAAGCGACAAGGATGATGCGATACGGGAAAGTCACGCTATTGGTAAAGACACATCCGTACTATTGGCTTGGAATTATATCAGGGAATTTTGCCATACGGAAGCCAAACGGGAGAAGCGTATGAAATCGTTGAAGAACGCTCATTAAGTAACAACGCAAAGAGCAAAAACAAGAGAGACTGAAAACGGAACGCTGCGGCGATATTGCTGAAAAGAATGGGGCAGGGCAATCACAAATGTACCTCCTTTCTGATAAAAGGGGGCGCAAAAAGAGCCTGCCCCCCGCAAAGAAGCAGAGAACAGGCAACTCGCGCAGGTAAGCGTGGCGTTGCCGGCTCGAACACCGGCAACTCCCCTACGCAGTGAGACCGCTGGGGCTCGAACCCAGGACCAACGGATTAAAAGTCCGTTGCTCTACCAACTGAGCTACGATCTCAATTTACACTAAACAAGGGGCGTTTATTCTAACCCAATAACACAAAATGGGTAGGGGGGGGGCACAAAATTATCGGAACGTTGTCTCTTCAGGATAAAAACCGCTGCCGCCGAAAAACGGTAACGCCTCTATCGACTGCATATCCGCCGCCGATATTTCAAAATAGACTTATTCCGTAACCTATATTGTCCATTCTCTGTTGAGGATAGCACAGACGGGTTTTGTCCGCAAGAGATGCCTTCGCCTTCTGTTGCGGTAAGGAGAATTAACAATTAAGAATGAATAATGAATAATGAATAATGGGGGAAAACGGATACCGCAATGGTATTAACCAGTATCTTCATTATTCATTATTCATTCTCAATTATCCTACCCCTCTCCGCTCAAAACTCAAAACCACGAACAGGTGAATCCGCCGTCAACATAGACAGCCGAACCGGTAATGTAACTGCCCGCCTTTTTCGACAGCAGCAGCAGTGCCGCTCCGGTAAGTTCGTCCGGTGTTCCATAACGTCGCATCGGCGTACCGTTCATTATGTTTTCCACCCGTTTGGCATCCAATATCTTGCGGTTTTGCTCCGCAGGAAAAAAACCCGGACATATCGAGTTTGCCCGGATATTCTTCTCCGCAAACTCTTGAGCAATGTTCTGCGTTAAATTGACCACGCCCGCCTTCGATGCGGCATAAGCAAACACACGGGACAGCGGTCTGTCCGAATTGACGCTGCCGATGTTCAGTATCGCCCCGCCGCCGTTATTGAGCATCGATTCAATGAAAACCTGACACGCCTCCATCATTCCTTTCAGATTGACGGCAAATATTTTGTCCCAGGTTGCCGGGTCAACTTCCAAAAACGGCGTACCGACATTGATGCCCGCACAGTTGACCAGCGAATCAACTTTGCCGGTTATTTTAAGCGACTCGGCAAGCAGATTTTTAATCGATTGCCGCTCAGTAATGTTGACCGTACAATACGATGCCCTGATGCCGAGCGGCTTTAGCGTTTCAAGACGTGCTTTACAGGCATCTTCGTTCATATCCGCGATGACAACGTGCGCACCGGCTTGACCGATACCGGCTGCCAATGCCCCGCCGAGTTCACCGGCACCGCCGACAATCACGGACACTTCGCCGTCCATTCCAAAAAGCCCTTTTAGGTATTTCTCTGTCATCGTTTTCAATTTCCCGTTGTCCGTTGTAATGTACTCCGCTATAATATAACGCCGTTGCAGTTTTTGCAACCCCCTGACTAAAATGTTTGCAGCGCAACTAACAGATGTCAAAAAGGAGTATGTTCTCAAAGGCGAGACCGTTCGTGCTTTGCGGGGAGTGTCCTTTGACATTCCCGAAGGCGATTACGCCGCCATTATGGGAACATCCGGTTCGGGCAAAAGTACGATGCTGAATCTTCTCGGCTGTCTCGATAAACCGACTTCCGGTACGATATTTCTCGGCGGCGATGATATAACGAAACTGAACGATGACCGCTTGTCGTCTATCCGGGCAACACGTATCGGTTTTGTTTTTCAGTCGTATAATTTGATTCAGCAGTTGACCGTGTTAGAGAATATCGAGGTGCCTCTGTTTTATCAGGGGCGCATATCCCGCCGCGACCGGCAGCACTGCCGCGACCTGGCGGCGTTGGTTGGTTTGCAGGAGCGGTTGAAACATCGTCCGACTCAACTTTCCGGCGGTCAACAGCAGCGGGTGGCGATTGCCCGGAGTTTGGTTAATGACCCGTTTTTTATTTTGGCGGATGAACCGACGGGCAATTTGGATTCAGTTACAACGGAGGATATACTTCAATTATTTGACCGCTTGAACGGCGAGGGCAGGACGATAATTTTAGTAACACACGAGGATACGGTCGGCAGCCGTGCCAAACGGATTATCCGCTTGAAAGACGGCGAAGTCGTTTCAGACGGAAGGAATTGACACAGCGTATTCATTACGTTACAATGGCGGTCTGTACCCATTTCACTTTAACAATTTCACTTTAACATTATGCCGATGATGAAACGCCGTCAATTTCTGCAAACTGCTTGTACCGCTGCGGCGGTGCCGTTTTTCATTCCCCGCTCCGCACTTGCCGATGTCAAGGCAAAGCGTCCCGGTGCGAACGACCGCATCGGTCTTGCCGGTATCGGTGTCGGCAGACAAGGCGGAGGGGTCTTCAATTCCGCCGCCTCCGATAAGCGGACACAAGTCGTTGCCGTCTGCGACGTGTTCAAACCGCGTGCGCTGCAATTCGCCGAAAAATATAAAATCCCTGCCGCCGATGCCGCAGCGGATTACCGCAAAGTTATCGACAATAAAAATGTCGATGCAATCGTAACGGCAACGCCGGAACATTGGCGGTCGCTGATTTGCGTCAATGCAATGCTCGCCGGAAAACATCTTTACGTGGAGAAGCCGATTACGCTGACCGTCGAAGACGGTATCCTGATGCGGAAAGCCGCCGCAAAAACCGGCATTGTCTTCCAGTGCGGTTCGATGCAGCGGTCAATGGCAGCGAATTATCTGGCGTGTCAGTTCATTCGGGAAGGAAACATCGGTAAAGTCAAGGAAATCTATGCCGGCGGTTATGAATCGCCGTGGCGTTATGCAATGAGCGGCGAAACGGTTCCCGAAGGTCTCGACTGGGACTTGTGGTGCGGTCCTGCCGGAAAAGTGCCGTTCCATTCTCAACTGTTCGTTCCGCGGGGAAAGCCGGGCTGGATTTCGTTCTGGGAATACTCCGGCGGAGAAATGACCGGCTGGGGAACGCACGGCTTTGACCAGATACAGTGCGCTCTCGGCAAAGACGATACGGGACCGGTCGAAGTCATCGTCGAAGGCGATAAACTTGTGCCGCCGGTTTGGAAAGAGCCGCAGGAAAAGAAAACCGGCGATGTGTTTTGTTCACAGCCGAAACTTTCATTCCGTTATGCCGACGGGACGGTTGTGAAGTTGGGCGACAAGGAGAACAAAGGCGACCGCGGCGGCGGGACGTTCATCGGCGAAAAAGGAACGGTCATTATTTGGCGCAACAAATGGAAGGGAGTCGGCGATACGGAAGTTGCCGTCAAAGACTATCAGGAAAAGCACAAAGACGTAAAACTGCCCGGTCACACAACGGATTGGATTAACTGCATTTACAGCGGCAAGCAAACGATTACGCCGCTGGAATCCGGTATCCGCACGGCAGAAATATGCCACATACTGAACATTGCGCGCTACGCCGGACACAACCTGAAATGGGACCCCGCAAAGGAAGAGTTTGCCGGCGACCGGGAAGCAAACAAATATCTCGCCCGCAAGCACAGCAAGGGTTTTGAGCAGCCGAAAGTAGATGGCGGTGATGACAAAAATCCGCAGGGTAAGGAACGAACCCGTCCTGTGCGCCGCAGGATGTTGTGGAGGTAAACGCTGCATCAAGAAAACGTCATCGGGAGACGTTCGCCCCTTGAGGCGTACGCCTCTCGGGGCGTATGCCTCCTGCTCTTGTGCGCCGCTTGTGCTAAAAATTCTGCTGCAAGCCCATTGCGAAGTTCAGCAAACTGTAACCGCCGTCGCCTCCGAGTGAAAATCCCCAATCGCCGTCAAAGTACAACGTTGCTGTCCGCTCCCGGTTGAGCCAAAAATGCGTTCCGAGTCCCAACTGTCCGTAGTTTTTCCCTAAATCGCTGCCGCGTGCCTTGAAAAGAATACTGCCGCTTTGGAACGATTGCTCCGACACCGGATAGTCGTCGCCGGTGAAGCGGCTCACTAAAAACGCTCTCGACTGCCAGCCGCCTCTTGAAAAATAACTTTCCGTGCTGAATCCGAGACGTGTAAGCGACCGGGCAAATTGCATTGTGCGGAAGTCCAGCGCATAAGTGCCGCTCGCAGCCCCCAGAACACCGTTGGAAAGGTTGCTGCCCGAATTATTCCACGAAATCTTGTCCGCATCTTCGCTGTAACCATTTTGCTTCATCACCTGAATTTCAAAACCCCAAACCGGACGCACGGCAAAGTTCGGACTCACCGTGAACGGTCTCGCCAATTCCAAAGCATAATTGAACGAATAGCCGTCTGTTTCCGATGCGTAATGGTCATCTAATCCGAAAAGACCTTCCCGATGCGAAATATGCACCTCTGCGTTTTTCAAATACCGGTCATTCTGGTACTGCTGGAAACCGAATCCGATGAACGTTTTCAATTCAAACTGTTCGTACGGGGCGGCAACCATATACAAGCCCATATTGTAATCGCTTGAACGTGTTTTATCAGACAGTTCGCGCAGGGTACCGTAACCAGCAGATGCGGTATAACCCCAAACCGAACTCGGTGTCAGGTTCCATTCCATACCGACGATAACGCCGTTGCGGTCAAATGAGTATTTGAAGGCATTGCCGTCATCGCCCATCGCAAACGAACTATGCAGATAGTTTCCCCAAGCCGAACCACTGCGGTATA
>JAITQJ010000135.1 GCA_031288955.1 Planctomycetaceae bacterium
CGCTGCTGCGTTTGAATCAAAGCGTTGATGTAACGCTTAATTCGCTGCCGAATGAAACCGTTTCAGCACCGATAACGTTCATTGACCCGAATCTGAATGAAACGACCCGTACAGCCAGAGTGCGCGTCGTACTGCCGAATCCGCAGCGGCGGATTTTGAACCGGCAGACGGCAAACGGCGTTGTCCATATTGAAACGGAGCCGGTTTTAACGGTACCCCGCAGTGCTTTGCTCTACACACATCAGAAGCCGGCGGTCTATGTTTCGCTCGGCGGCGGGTCGTATCAGTTCCGTGAATTAGCACTCGGCACTCTCGGCGATGACGCTGCCGAAGTGTTGAGCGGCGTAAAAGAAGGCGAAGCCGTTGTCGCCCAAGCCGCATTACTCCTTGACAGCCAAAGTCAAATCAGCGGCAATTTTAGCCCCGGAACCAGCGGGGCGGACAGCACGTCCTCCGGCACCGGCAATACGGGCAGTTTAACTCCGGTACCAACGGTGCGGGCTGTGTTTCCTTCTGCTTTCCTTGAAGCGGTATTTTCAACAACATCGGCTTTGGCGGCAGATGATTTGGCGGCGTATCAGAAGCACTTGCCGGTGTTATTGGAAAGCGTACAAAAATTGCCCGATGAAGTCAAAGCGGTACTGGTGCCGTTTGCGGATAAACTTAACCGTCCTTCAACGCAATCTCTGCCGGATGCCCGCCGTCCGTTTGAACCGTTTAGCAATGCGGTTGCAGACATCGTCCGAATACAGCCGTCTGCGGAGCGTCAGGCGAAGATCTTTCAGTGTCCGATGAGTCCGGTATTAGGTACAGCCCGCTGGATTCAAAAGGATAATGCCGCCGTACGAAATCCGTTCTTCGGCAGTGAAATGCTCAACTGCGGCACGGAACTGCAATAACCCCGTTGACAGCGCAATTTACAGCGAACTTTCCAGCAAAAACCGCATTTTGCGCAATTCCGAGAGCGTATCAACGCCGGGCAGTGTTTTGATGTCAACACATAACACGCCGCGGTAATTTGTTTTGTACAACAGCGTTATCAAGCGTCCGAAATCAACAATACCTTGTCCGACGCGGCATTGAAAGAGTGCTGCTGTTGTATCCCGAAGCCGCACCATCGCGACCGAAGGCAAAATGTTTTCGTAATCCTTCGGTTTCGGCAGTTTGTAAATGTAATGGCTGGGGTCAAGCGTGATACACAAGCCTTTGACGTTGTTGCAAAACGAAGCAAGCGTTTCCGGTGTGTCTGTCATCGTATCGGCTTCTGTTGCCAAGCCGACGACAACGCCGTGCGGCAGTGCCAGCCGTGCCAAGTCCCGAAGCCGGTCGATTTCTTCATTAAACGGCGTACCGTTCGGCGAAGCGTGAACGGTAACGGTAACGACTTTAACTGCCTTTGCCAACTGACAAACGGTCGAAAATAATTTTGCATAATCGGGATAGCCGGGCGCAGCATCGAAATAAAACGCTGCCGGTGTAACGTGCCGGGACATTCGGCACACTTTTACAACGGAATCAAAGTGACTATCAAGAGCGGACAGGGACACAACGCTGTTTTCACCGATAACGATTTCGGCGTTTGTGTATTCCAAATCAGCAAGTTTATCAAATATCTCGCCTAACGGCGTATCCGGTATGCAGGATGTCGAAGCAGTAACAATCATAATAACCTCTAATAATTTCTTTATCTATCGCCGCGGTTTCAGTACGGACACACCCAGCGGCGGGAAATATATCTCTATTGAATACGGATGACCGTGCGACGGTTCGGCTTCGGCATTCACTCCGGGTCCATTGCCTGCGTTTGAACCGCCGTAATACTCCGAATCGCTGCTGAATATCTCCTCGTAATAACACTGCACCGGAACGCCCATACGCATCGTTCGGGGAACCGGCGTAAAATTGCAAAGCACCACTAAAAAGTCCTGCCAATTCTTTGCCTTACGGATAAACGCAAATGTACTCGCCTCCCAGTTATGACAGTCAACCCATTCAAAACCGCGTCCGTCAAAGTCGCACTCATACAACGCCGGCTCATTACAGTACATCTTATTCAGGTCGGCAATACAGCGTTGTAACCCCTGATGCGGCTCCCATTGCAGCAGATGCCACTGCAAACTCTCATCAAAGTTCCACTCGTTCCACTGTCCGAACTCGTTGCCCATCATCGACAATTTCTTCCCCGGATGCGTCCACATATAACTGTAGAGCAATCGGGCATTAGCAAACTTCTGCCAAAGGTCGCCCGGCACCTGGTCAAGTACCGAACCTTTGCCGTGAACGACTTCATCGTGCGAAATCGGCAAAATAAAATTTTCGTGAAACGCATAAATCAGACTGAACGTCAACTCATCGTGATGAAACTTGCGGTGAATCGGGTCGTGGCGGACATACCGCAGCGTATCGTTCATCCAGCCCATATTCCATTTCATCGAAAAGCCGAGACCGCCGAGATACGTTGGACGCGACACTCCGGGCCACGCCGTCGATTCTTCGGCGATGGTCAATACATTCGGATATTGCGTTCCGATTTCAAAGTTGAGCATTTTCAGGAATTCAATCGCCTTCAGGTTTTCACGTCCGCCGAATTCATTCGGTATCCAATCGCCTGACTTGCGGCTGTAATCAAGATACAGCATTGAGGCAACGGCATCGACACGCAAACCGTCAACGTGATATTTATCGAGCCAAAACAAAGCATTGCTAATCAGATAATTGCGGACTTCGTTTCGTCCGTAATTGAAAATCAGCGTTCCCCAATCGCGGTGTTCTCCCTGACGCGGGTCGCTGTGTTCGTAAAGTGCCGTCCCGTCGAAACAGCGCAAGCCGTGTCCGTCTTTCGGAAAATGAGCAGGTACCCAATCGACAATCGCACCGATGCCGTTCTGATGGCATTTGTCCACGAGATACATAAAATCTTCAGGACTGCCGTAGCGGCTCGTTACCGAATAATAACCGACGACCTGATAACCCCAACTGGCGGTCAATGGGTGTTCGGCAATCGGCAGAAATTCGATATGCGTATAGCCCATTTCCTTGACGTAATCGACCAGTTGGTCTGCCGTTTCCCGATATGTCAGCCATCGCTGCGGGTCATCGCCGGGTCTCCGCCACGAACCGATATGTACTTCGTAAATCGACATCGGTTTGCCGAGCCAATCGTTTTCAACACTTTGACGTTTTTCCATATAATCGGTATCGTTCCATTGATACCGGTCAAGATGCACGACTTTCGATGCCGTACAGGGCGGAACTTCGGCATAAAAACCGACGGGGTCAGATTTTTCAAATACTGCTTTTCCGTTGTGGACGAGATATTTGTACGTCGCCCATTGCGGCACATCGGGAATGAACACTTCCCAAAAGCCGGACAGGTTATTATTTGCCATCGGATGGGCGTTTCCGTCCCAATGATTGAATTCGCCGATAACGCTGACCGCCGAGGCGTTAGGAGCCCAAACGACGAAATTGACACCTTTTACGCCGTCAACTTCGCGGAAATGTGCGCCGAGTTTTTCATAGCATTTCCAATGCGTGCCTTCACGCAGGAGATACAAATCGAACTCGGTCAATAAAAACGGAACGGGAGTATTATTTGCGCTGCCGGACATTATCTAACGATGGACAAAAAACAATATATGCACATAACACGGTATTACAACCGCATAAGTAAAGATAAGGTATTTCCCGCCGGTTGTCAACGTTCAGCAAATATCCGGTGAAACACGCAAGACGCAAAAATTGCCCTCTGACTTTTCAAAAGTTAAAATAGATAAATGGATTATACGTTCCTTTGACCATATATGCTACGGCAATGATGAAGCCGAGAAGGAATACGGCAGAATAGGCAAACGGATAAAACCGGTAATGTTCAAATTTTGTCCGCAGCCAAGCCGCTGCCGGCATTGCGAAGATAATGCCTGCTATCCAAAAATAAAAATTCTCCCGAAAATACAAAACGGCAACCGGATTCGATAACGGGACTTCCGCAAAACCATACATCGTTTGGAAATACGTTACCGCTGCCGATAAATTCTCGCTGCGGAACAAAACCCAGCCCATCATAAACGCCCAAATAACGTAACAATGATGCACAATGCCCCAACACCAAAGCGGAACATTGTTCTTAACCTTGTTATCAAAGCCGGTCAGTTTCTCTACCGTCAGCAGCACAAAATACCAAAGCCCCCAACAGATAAACGTCCAGTTTGCCCCGTGCCAAACGCCGGTCAGGAACCAGACAACAAACAGATTGAATACGAGCCGACGTTGTGTTTTCACCCGGCTTCCGCCGAGCGGAAAATAAACGTAATCCCGAAACCACGAACTCAGCGAAATATGCCAACGCCGCCAAAAATCCGATACCGACAAAGCAATATACGGGTGATTGAAGTTTTCTAAAAAGCGGAAACCGAACATACGTCCCAAACCGATTGCCATACAGGAATAACCGGAGAAGTCGAAGTATATTTGTAACGTATAAGCAGCGCAGCCCATCCACGCAAAAAAGACGGACATTTCGCTTTGCGGCATCGTAAAAGCCGTGTCGGCAACAAGTGCAAACGTGTTCGCAAGCAGCATTTTCTTAACGAAGCCGACGATAAAACGGCAGCAGCCCTGTGAAAAATCGTCAACGTTTTCACGGCGGTTATCGATTTGGTCGGCAATCGTTTTATAGCGGACAATCGGACCGGCAATCAGTTGCGGAAACAGAGCAATGTATAACCCGACTTTGAGCGGACTTCTCTGTACTTCGGCATCATTGCGATAAACATCAAGAACATAAGAAACTGCCTGAAACGTAAAAAACGAAATGCCGATAGGCAGCGCAATCTCCGGTACGGGAATAACCGCTGCGAAGAATTCGTTGACATTTTCAAGCGTGAACATCAGATATTTGAAGATGAAAAATATCGTCAGGTTGAAAAGCAGCATTGCCGCAACGCAGAGTTTTGCAAGCGGGACATTGGTGCGGAAACGGTCAACGGCGAGTCCGAAGCCCCAATTTCCGAGAATCGAAAGCATCATCACGAGGACAAAGTACGGTTCTCCCCAAGCATAAAAAAAGAGGCTGGCGAGGAGCAAAAAGACATTTCGTGTCTGCCTCCGCCGTAACAGAACGTAATAGACGAAGAGGATAAACGGCAAAAAATAGAACAGAAATATCGACGAGGAAAAAAGCATTTATATCAAGGGAAAGGGAAGTGTTCAAATAATGTTAACGTTCTGCCGCCTGATAATCAATACACGCGTTGGCAGCACATAGATTGCAAAGCCGGTTTTTTCTGTTACAAAAGCGTCGTTCCTTATTGATTATGTCGAAACATTTCTTTTTCTGCGCTTGCTTGTACAACGGCGAACTCGGACATTATCCAAATCACACAGTCAAAATTATTATCCTGTTTCAGAAACTAGGGCGTGTTGACTCTACTCGCAAAATTGTGAATTTTAGGCGAAAATGGCTATATTTGAGTAAAAAATGCTTTTTGAAATTTTTCTCAATCAGCCCAAATTAGCACCTATTTTAC
>JAITQJ010000179.1 GCA_031288955.1 Planctomycetaceae bacterium
CGTTTTTTGCACAGGAATTCAAGGTCATTTCCGATATTGTCGCTGAAAGCGGTGTCGATAAGGAGACCAACTGGATGGCACCGAATTACCTGACCCGCACCCAACGTAATTTGGCGCAGACAGCACTTAAACTTCTGCCGCCGGTTGAAACGTTGGCTAAAAAAGCCGAACTGTCCCGAAAGGCAATTTTGAAAAAAGAACCGCAATTTGAGTGGGTCGGCGTACTGGGAAAAAACGGAACCAAGTGGCAATGTATGGAGAACAATACACTGCCGCAGCGGTCGGGCAGCCTGTACCTATTCCGCAAACAGCCGGACGGTAAAGTCAAAGCGGTACAAATCGGCACTGCCGAATCGGGCAAAGTTGCACTATCCGGCGATACCGCATCTTATCTGCGATGCACCCCTGTTTTTTTTCATAAACCATAACCCCTATTATCCGTAACGACAATGTCCTACTACGTTAGAATCAAAGGCAAACCTTTCGGACCGTTTGACGAGAAGCAACTTTCAGAAATGATGACCAAAGGTCGTATCGGAAGAACGACCGAAGTTTCGGCGAACCGCCAAGAGTGGGCAGCGGCAGAAACTCTTGCTTTTTTGTTCCCGCCGGCAACTCCTGCTGCTTCATCGGTTCCGGCTCTCCCATCGGCTTCATCCTTTTATCCAACGGCTGCTCCGCTGATGAATTCCAGCACATATGCCGTTGCGTCTGAATCGGAAGATTGGTTTTACAGTACAGACGGTACGGCAGGCTTTGGTCCTGTTGCGCAAAGTACCGTTGTGCAGATGCTTCAAGGCGGAACCTTACAAGGGGAATCTCTCGTTTGGAAGCAAGGTCAAAATGCGCAAAAAATTCGGACGGTTCGGGAGTTTGCCGGACATTTTGCGCCGCAACTGCCCGTTCGACAAAACGGCTCTTCACCGAGCGCACAGCAGAATCATACCGGCTTGTTTTGCGCCGCCTGTGGTAATCCGGTTGTTCAAACAGCGCAAATCTGTCCAAAATGCGGCTCACCGATTCGCAATCAGACATTTAATACTGGAGTCTCTGGGCAAAAGTCCCGGATAACGTACATTCTATTCGCACTTGTCCTTTTTGGGGCATTCGGTTCTCACAACTTTTATGCACAAAAAACAACCATTGCTGTTATCCAACTCATACTTGGTTTGACGATAATCGGCTTGCTTGTTACCAGTGTTTGGGCGACTATTGACGCAATATGCGTCACGAAAGACGGCAATGGAATTGATTTTGTTTGAACCCCTTGTCGGAACAATAGTTCGCCTGATTTTCGGCGTACCAAAATACTTATGTCCACACTAAAACAACCTTCCCGTCTTTCCTGGTCTCGCAGCGATATTGAGCAGCGTCTCGGTTTTCGCGGCGGTCGTTTTACGAACGTCAATTCGGGACTCTGCGCTGTCCTTGCCGCCGTGTGTTCGGTTATGTTCTATCTCGTTTTGTTCCTCATACCGCCCAACCATTTTTCGGCAATGTTTATGGAACGCGGAACAACTCCCTTTCTGATGGTTCCTCTCGCCTTTTGGTCGCTCTTCATTGTTGTGCTTAAATGGACGAAAATCCGTTTTCAACGCCGGGCATTGAGTATCAGCATCTTGCCGAACGAACATAACTTTGTTCTCTCACCGAACACCGTTGACATTGTGCTGCATAACA
Organism: Planctomycetaceae bacterium; assembly: GCA_031288955.1. Lineage (GTDB taxonomy): Bacteria > Planctomycetota > Planctomycetia > Pirellulales > Thermoguttaceae > WRKP01. The sequence goes on from JAITQJ010000179.1 coordinate 1,681, forward strand.
TCAACAATGCGGCGGAACAGCCGAGGTCTTTTTTTCTCTTTAATCGCATTGCCGGTACATTGTCCAACTTGAAAAATATCGGAATGATTTCCGATGTCGGCGATATTTTGCGGTCATACAACGACCAGGATATTGAATCGGTCGAAACGTCGTATTCTCTGCTTAACGGTTTTTTGTGGGCGATACCGGTTCTCGGTTTTATCGGCACGGTCGAAGGACTTTCTGTGGCCATTGGCACTTTCGGCAGTGTCCTTGCCAGCGGAGCCGACACGGCGGCATTGACAGCGTCTCTGCAAACGGTAACCGGCGGTTTGGCAACGGCATTTGAAACCACTCTCGTTGCTTTGGTACTCGCTCTGTTTCTGCAACTTCTGCTCACGGCAACAAAAAAATCGGAAGAGGAACTTCTGATTGCCTGTTCTGAATATTGTAGTCAGCATATCGTTTCACACCTCCGAATGCCCAGCCATCGAAACGAGGAGAACCTGTCCCAATGAGCCGCCGCCGTAATGAATCAAAGGTATCGTTTTTTTCGTTTCAGGACATCATTATGTCGGTCGTAGGCGTTGTGATTCTGATTACGTTGATACTGATTTTGAAACTTGTTACTCAGACACCGCAAGGCGAAGCGGTGCAGGAAATGTCCGCAGCGGAATTGGCGGAACAGATAAAGTCATTGGAACAGGAGCGGCGTGAAATTCAGGACGAAATAGCGGCATTGCGTCAAGCCCGGCAAAACGCAAGTGCTTATGTACCGTCGCAGGAACAAATCGAGTCCCTTCGCAGTACCGAAAATCGTTTGTTGTCAGAAATCGAAAATCTGGAAAAGAACATTGATGCCGCCGAACAACAGAACGAAAAACTGAAAAATCACCCGGCTGCACGGCGCAGCGAAGAAGCAGGAAAGCACATTGAAGCATTACAAGAGCAACAAGCAGCACTGGAACAAAAACAGAAAGAACTGAAAGAGCAGCAAACCCGGCTGCAAGCAAAACTTCAAGGATTAAAGAATAAAAATACGGCTCTGGATAGAAAGTTAGCAGAGAGCGTTAGTCAAAAAGTTTATGTTTCGGCACCTCAATCGACCGGCAAAACGCCGTATGTTTTGATTTATGGAGCGGGGACGATAACCATTTTATCGTTGTCCGACCTCGGTGAAAAAAAGTTTTCGTCTAAAAGTGCTTTTTATGCTTGGGCGGACAATTGTAACAAAAATACAGAATACTTTGTTCTTTATATCCGTCCTTCTCGATTTGAGGAATATGAATCGGTACTGGAAACCTTAAAACAAAAAGGGTTCGATGTCGGTCTGCAAGTTATCGGTGAAACAACCGAATTTTTAATAAAGAATTGACGAGGTAAATTATGCGCCGCCGGCGAGCCGCAGCAAAATCGAGTTTTGATTTATTTTTAGATACCGTCTGCAATACGTTCGGCGGCATCCTTTTTATCGCTATTCTTATTGCGATTCAAATTCGTCAAGTCGAAACGCCGCCTGCACCGGAATCGT
>JAITQJ010000246.1 GCA_031288955.1 Planctomycetaceae bacterium
CATTGCGTCCCGCCAGGTCGATAGCCGTTGCCAGCGGGAAATCGAGTTCGGTCAGTTTTGCTTTGGAGGCGGCAATCATTGCCTTGACGACAGCGAGAACGTTGCCGCCGGAAAGGTTATGTGCTTCCAATGCTTTTGTGGTGATAACTTTATCATCGAGACCGGCTTGGACAACCATAATTTTGCCGCGGATGATAATTTCGGGGTTAACCTTTCGGAACCACATCCCGATGAGGTCGATGATACCGACTCCGGCTCCAGCCATTTTGGATTGAATCCAAAGGGGAAAAAACCGCAGAAATACGAGAAAAAAGACAAACAGGATAAATCCGGCGATGCAAATCAGGACGAGCAGCGGCAGATTCGGCGGAATTTGGGCAAACATAGTCAAAACGTTGAAAAGGGGGTTGGAAAGGGATGAGGGTATTATAACCGGTTAATTGTCTGCTGTCTATCGTGCGGCAATAGTTTTACGCAGATTGCCAAGCCGATTTTCGGGATATTTTACCTCCCGCCGCGCAAGCAAAATTGCTTGCGCTTTTACTTGCGCTTGCTTGCGCGGGAACTGGTACAATGTTCAAAAATTGACTTTGCACTTCGTCCGAAACGACGTGTTGCTAACAAACAGCGAATAATGAATAATGAATAAATGGTTAACCGCAGTGCGGTTTTCGTTTCCTGTCAATAATGTATTAAAAACAAATTCCCAATGGACTACGCTGCCGAATCGCTCAAAAAACATTACGAATGGAAAGGCAAAATCGAGGTTGTGTGCCGTGCGCCTTTGGAAACCCGCGATGATTTATCGCTTGCTTATACCCCCGGTGTTGCCCAGCCGTGCCTCGAAATTCAGCGTGATATTACGAAAAGTTTTGACCTGACCCGGCGCGGCAACCTCGTTGCCGTGATTACCGACGGCACTGCCGTTCTCGGACTCGGCGACATCGGTCCCGAAGCCGGTATGCCTGTTATGGAAGGGAAATGCGCTCTATTCAAAGCCTTCGGCAGCGTTGATGCTCTGCCGCTGTGTGTCCGCTCAAAAAACGTTGACGAAATTGTCCGAACCGTTCAACTGCTGGCGGGCAGTTTCGGCGGTATCAATTTGGAAGACATATCCGCACCCCGCTGTTTTGAAATCGAACGCCGTTTGAAAGAGTGCTGCGATATACCGGTGTTTCACGATGACCAGCACGGTACTGCGGTGGTAACGCTGGCGGCAATGCTCAATGCGTTAAAACTGACCGGACGAAAACTGGAAAACGTATCCGTTGTAACCAGCGGAGCGGGAGCCGCCGGTATTGCGGTGATACGGCTTTTGATTGCGATGGGGCTGCAAGAAGTGATTCTCTGCGACCGGCAGGGGGCAATTTACGAAGGGCGGGATAATCTGAATTCCGAAAAAGCAGAAATGGCTGCCATAACAAACCGGCAGCGCAAACGGGGTACGCTTGCCGAGATATTGAAAGGGGCGGACGTATTTATCGGCGTATCGGCACCGAATTGCGTAACAGAAACGATGGTGCGGGCAATGAATCCGAAGCCGATACTGTTTGCGATGGCAAATCCGGTACCGGAAATAATGCCGGATGCGGCAAAAGCGGCGGGAGCGGCAGTGGTCGGAACGGGACGCAGCGATTTTCCGAATCAGATAAACAATGTGTTGGCGTTTCCGGGTATTTTCCGCGGGGCGTTGGACGTTCGGGCTTCGGACATCACAGATGCGATGAAGATAGCGGCAGCGAAAGCGATAGCCGGTATTGTTACGGAATCGGAATTGCAGCCGGATTACATTATACCGAGTCCGCTTGACCGGCGGGTAGCCCCTGCCGTAGCCCAAGCCGTTGCGAAAGCGTCTGTCCCTGTGCTACAATAGAACAATAAAGAGACTCATTCCGCTATGTCATACGCTCCTTTCCAACCGCTGCCTAATGAAGACCCTGAACAAGCCGTCAGACGGCTGCGTAAGTTGATTGCCGACGGACAAACGCATCTCAAACCGGCTCTTGCCGAAGCACTGATGCAGACTGCCCAAATTTGCGCTGCCGACGAACAGTTCGCTGAGGCTCTCAAACGTGTTGACGAAGCACTCAAGATTGTCCGGCAACTTGTTAACGAAGAACATCAGGTCGAACTCAACACGTCCATCGGAAGATGTCTCCTTTTTCGTGCTGCTGTAATGCGGTTTCATTCCGGTCCCCAAGCCGGTGTCAAAGCCTTTAACGATGCTATCGACCATTTTACCGAAGTTTGCGATTTAACCAATCACGCCTCCCAGAACGAACTTGCCGTTGCCCTGATGAATAAAGCGGATTTGCTTACCAGTCCGCTCGGAGCATACAGTGCCGCCATTGCTGCACAAGACCAAGCCGTCCGAATTTGGCAGCGGCTTGTCAATAACGGTAATACCGAATACCGCCAGCCGATTATCACGTCGCTTCTGTCGCTCGGCGATTCCAAAGTCCATAGCGGCGACGAAACCAGTGCCGCCGAAGATTTCAAACGCGCTGCCGAATACACTGTTGATGCTATCGAAGACGACAACGATAACGAGGTATTCCAGACGCTGCACTTGCAGTCGCTCTATAAATTGACGCGGCTTTATGACCGCCTCGGCGATATGCCTCAAGCGTTTGATGCGGTCAAGGAGGCAATCCGAACGGCAAATAAAATTATTGCCGTTGGTGCCGACAATGCGAAGGCGGTTTTAACGTCGCTGTATCTGCATTTAGGAATGTTGTACGAAAAAGTTCACGACCCGTCGGCGGCACTCGAAGCATACGATAAATGCCGTGATGTTTATAAAGACGTGTTCCGCACCAGTCCCGACTGGGACGACGTACAAGCCTTTATGCTCCGTAACGGTTATGCGAATGTCCTGATGTGCCGCGGCAACGTTCTCTCCGAACTGCGGAAGTTCAAGGAAGCGGATGCCGCGTTTCACGAATCTGTGCGTATCTATCGGGATGCGGCAAGTCTGAAACCGGAAGGACACGATGACGGCACGCTGATGCCGTATTCGGTTGGAGTTGTGATGCTCAATCACGCAAATATGCTGACGAATATGGGACGCTTTGATGAAGCCGTCGAAGTTCAAAAACAAGCGATGGCGGCACTGCAACTGCGTATCGCTGCCGGACACGATGAGGTTATTCCGAACCTGATTTCCGCATACCGCAAAATGATTGCTATCCGGTCAATGCAGGGCGATACGGCAGACACATTTCATTGGCTCGACAGCGCGATTAGTCTGCTTGAACAAGCCGTTGATGACGGCAAATTTGAGTACCGCAGCGATTTGGCTTCCTCGTACCGGCACAGGGCGATTTTACACGAGGAGCAAGATGAGTTGTCTGAAGCCGAAAACGACGTGCTGCGGTCAATGAACGTTTTCCGGCTTCTTGCCGACGATGACACAAATAAGCCGGAAATACATTTTGCAAAGATTCAATGGTCGGAGACGCTTCAGCACATTGCGGTTATTCTGATTCGCCGGCAGAGAATTCAGGAAGCGGTCGATACGCTGCGGAAGGCGGTAACAGATATTGTAACATTTTACGACGAAGGCAGCGGACACGTTGCTGTTGATGTTCTGCTGGCGTACACGCAGTTCATTGATATGATAGACGGTATTCTCCGCAGCAGCAGTTTCAGCGACCGTCCGCTGAAAGGCAATACGGCATTGCCGGATGAAATCCGCAACCGCCTCGAACGGCTTCAAACGCTGGATTCGGAGAAGGAGCCGCTGCCGCAGGGGGTGACGGAACACACGCCGGAAGATTTTCAATCCTGGCTTGATGAAGCCTTAAAGTATTGCGATACGGGCTGCGAATTATCGCTGCGGAAAAAGGACGATAACAAAGGCGACCTGACGGCGAGACTCTTTTTTGAAATGAAGTATGCGTATTTTACGAAAATGCACGGTTCGCTGCTGCATTTGGCAAAGCGGGACGAGGAAGCGTGCCGGTATTTTGAAACGGCTGCTGCCGGTTACACGGCACTGATAGAGAGCATCAATAATCTGAAGGCGAAGGACAAGTATTATGCGGCGGAGAAGGGCGAGCCGATGCCGGACTGGGACATACCGGGCAGCGGCAGCGATGACCCGTATATGGACCGTTTCGCTTATTATGCCAATGAATACCGGCAAACAATGCAGTTCTGGGCTTATTCGCAACTGGAACTCGGATACATTCAGGAGGCAGAAAGACTTTACGACAAAGAAAACGCTTTTTCCTGGGAACTGGTGAAAAAAGGCGTACCGAACGCAGACCGCTGGCTTGTCAATTCGTTATCGTCACGAGCGAATTGTACGGCGGAACAGTCGGATTTTGAGACGGTGAATTTGCTTTATACACAGGCGTTGGAGTTATTGCGGATGCGGCTTGCGGGTAATGACACGAATTGGGAAGATTTTTTTATGTCGCGGAACATACATAAGTCGTATGCAATGTTTTTACACCGGCAGAACAAGACAGATATGGCGCGCCGGGTTATGGGCGATTTTGCAGGATTTTTAGAGACGGTAACAGATTATCCCCCGCCGGGTTTGTGGCTTTCTATGTGTGAAGCGTTGGACGTTCATCGGAATTGGTGCAGCGACCCGAAGCAGATAAAGGGTATCCGCAAGGCGCAGAAGCGTCTGTTGACGAAGTACCCCGAATATGCCGAAGCCCCGGAATTAAAAGACTACGCCGATACACTGGATAAGGAGATTAACGGTTAAGCCCCGCAGCGGCTTCGCCGTCATTTTTTAACCTTTATCTTTCATTAACGAAGTGCGCGACCCAGTCGTTGATACATTTCTTTGCGTCTGGTTTTTTTTGTTCG
>JAITQJ010000271.1 GCA_031288955.1 Planctomycetaceae bacterium
ATCGCCGGACATTCTACGCAGAGGAACGATAACGGCGTTTGCTTTTTGCCGCGGCTTATCCCGCATCATTGGTGCCGGAGTGAAATGCTGCCATTCTTCTACGGCATCGTTTGCCAACAGTTTTGTTGCGAGGAGTTTGATTTCTGTCTCATCGGCACCGTTTATCCAGTATTTTTTGAATGTCCGCACAGCATCGGCGGCAACGCCGAAGTCGGCGATAATTTTTTTCGCATTTTCTGCAACGGAGTCGGTAACACCGGGTTTCGGCAGAACGTAGAGCGCATCGCTTGCCGTTTTTTCGCAAAGGCAGTCAAAGGTAAACGTTTCCGCGATGGGGTCTGCCAGCAGTTGTTCTGCCAGCATTTTAATCTGCGGTTCGCCGATAGTGCCTTCGATTAAGTACCCGTAGGCGGTTTTGACGCTGATATGGTCGGAGAGTCCGAGGTCGAGTGCATCTTGTACAACGGTTTTCCCGTGAACATCCGGCTGATGGGCTGCCGGAAAAATGTCTATTTCCCAAAGCATTTATTTGTGTCCTGTTCTCCGCCATTATAGACCGCCGCTTGAAAAAATGCAAAGGTTTTTTCCGGTTTTTCCGGCGAAGTGCAAAGTCATTATTACCTGCGCTGTTTTATTTGTCCCGCCTATTTACAAACCTCTCGCTCTGTGGGGACGGAGCATAACAACCTGCCCGTTAGAACAGGTAAATAACGGCTTGACAGCCGCCTTCTTTTGCCCCCCTCTTGACAGAATTTTGAAAAAGGGCTAAAATACTTAAGACATAGTAAATAGGTGGGAATATAGGCTATTTATTTTCCCCTGTTACTCTGATAGACTTACTACACCAAACATACAGGAGACGAACGACAATGTCAAAGAATTACCGCCTTGAAACCTTGGCGATTCACGCCGGTCAGGAAATCGAGCCGACTACGCTGGCTCGCGCCGTTCCCGTTTATAGAACAACGGCGTACAACTTCAAGAGTTCCGAACACGGAGCAAATCTCTTTGCCCTCAAAGAACTCGGCAACATCTATTCGCGGCTGATGAATCCGACGAACGAGGTTTTGGAGAAACGGATTGCCGCTCTCGAAGGCGGTGCCGCCGGACTTTCCCTTGCCAGCGGGACAGCAGCGATTTACTTCTCCATTACGAATATCCTGAAAGAAGGCGATGAATTCGTCAGTGCCTCAAACCTTTACGGCGGAACATACACGCAGTTCGATGCGATTTTGCCGCAAGGAGGAATCACCGCCCGATTCACGCCGGTCAACGATTTCAAAGCCGTTGAAGCCGCCATCAACTCCAAGACCCGCGCCGTTTTTATTGAGACTATCGGCAATCCGGTTCTCGACGTTGCGGACATCGAAGGCTATGCAAAGATTGCGAAGAAGCATCATCTGCCGCTGATAGTCGATTCGACATTCACCCCGCCGACACTGCTGCGTCCGATTGAACACGGGGCAAACATTGTCATTCATAGTTTGTCGAAATGGATTGGCGGTCACGGAACCGGTATCGGCGGTATCGTCATTGACGACGGAAAATTCGACTGGACTGACCCGAAGTTCACGCTCTATAACGAACCTGACCGGGGTTATCACGGTTTGCGTTTTGCGCACGATTTAGGACCGCTGAGTCCGCTGGCATTTATCCTCCGTTTGCGGACGGTTGGTCTGCGTAATCAAGGTCCGACGCTGGCTCCCGATGCGGCGTGGCTGTTCTTGCAGGGCGTTGAATCATTACCGCTTCGAGCAGCCCGGCACAGCGAAAATGCGCTGAAAGTTGCCGAACACCTGAAAAAATCCGGCAAAGTCGCTTGGATTCGTTATCCCGGTCTGAAAGATGACCCCGCGCACAAATTGGCGCAGAAGTACCTGCCCAATGGACAGGGCGGAATGGTTGTCTTTGGTCTCAGAGATGACAAGGACGGCAAGAAGGCGGTCAAGTTCGTGGACAACATTAAACTGTTCAGCCTTTTGGCGAACGTCGGCGATGCGAAGAGTTTAATCATTCATTCGTCGAGTACAACACATTCGCAGTTAAGCGAAAAAGACCAGTCGGCATCCGGTTTGCACAACGACTTGATTCGTTTGTCGATTGGATTGGAACACGTTGACGACATTATCGAAGCATTAGATGATGCGTTGAAATTAGTCTGATGAGTGGAAAAAAACACGGGAGGCTGGTAACCTCCCTTTGTTTTTGAACAATAACCCGTTATGCTTATCGGCATAGCGTAAAAAACTTTAACACAAGGAGTTAGCAATGAGAAAGATTTTTGCAGCATTTACCGTGCTTGCGGCTTTAGCGATTTCGGCGTACGCCGCCGAGGTTGAATTAACGAACGTGTCGTACGACCCGACACGTGAACTCTACGAAGAGTTCAACAAGGCGTTTGCAAAACATTACAAAGCCGAAACCGGCGATAACGTGACCATCAAGGTTTCACACGGCGGTTCCAGCAAGCAGGCATTGAAAGTCATCGAAGGTCTCGAAGCCGATGTCGTAACATTGGCACTCGCCTTTGACATTGAGAACATTGCGTCCAAATCGCAATTACTGCGTGATGATTGGCAGAAACAGTTGCCGTACAACAGCACGCCGTATTCTTCGACCGTTGTATTCCTTGTCCGCAAGGGCAATCCGAAGAATCTGAAGAACTGGGATGACCTTGTCAAAGACGGTGTCAAGATTATTGCCGCCAACCCCAAGACTTCCGGTGTTGCCCGCTGGAGTTATCTTGCCGGCTGGGGCTATATCCTGAAAAAGGAACTCGGCGACTTGAAAAAGTTGAACGACCCGCAGTATGCCGATGAGGTTGCCAAAGCCCAGAAAAAGGCAAAGGAATACACGAAGGAGATTTACAAACGTGTCATTGTTCTCGACTCCGGTGCGCGGGGAGCCTCGCAGACGTTCATTCAGCGGGGACAAGGCGACGTGCTGTTAAACTGGGAGAACGAAGCCTATAAGGCAGTTCATGACCAGGGCGGCGAGGATAAATTTGAAATCGTTGTTCCGCCGGTAAGCATCCTTGCCGAACCGCCGGTGGCGATTGTCGATAAAGTCGTTGACAAGCGGAAGACTAGAAAAGTTGCCGAAGCGTATCTAAAATATCTGTACAGCGATGAAGGACAGGAAATCGCTGCAAAGAATTCGTACCGTCCCCGCAACAAGGACATTTTAGAGAAGTACAAGAATAACTTCGTCACGAATGTCGAGTTGTTCAACATTGACGACGTATTCGGCGGCTGGCAAAAAGCGCAAAAGGCGCACTTCAGCGACGGCGGAGTGTTCGACGAGATTTATGCACGATAGTTTCGTGAATTGAAAATGGAGAATGGGAAACCGTTTTTCATTTTCAATTTTCCCCTTTTCAATTAGTTATGAGACTGCCCGGTTTTCGCCTTACATTTGGATTTACGGTAACGTATTTAAGTTTAGTTGTGTTGATACCGCTTTCGCTGCTGGTGTGGCACACGTTTAATTTGACGTTCACGGATTTTATCAACACGGTAACTTCCCGGCAAGTCGTTGCTTCGTACCGTCTGACGTTTACGGCAACATTGCTGGCGGCACTAACAAATGCGGTGTTCGGCTTTATGCTTGCGTGGTCGCTTGTCCGCTACCGCTTTCCCGGCAGGCGTTTTATTGATGCGATTGTCGATATACCTTTTGCAATGCCGACGGCAGTATCAGGTATTGCCTTGACAACGCTTTGTGCGAATACCGGCTGGGTAGGCTATTATGCCGAAAAATACCTTGGATGGCAGTTGGCTTATACACCGACAGGTGTTTATATTGCGTTAACGTTTATCGGCTTGCCGTTTGTCGTACGGACATTACAGCCGGCACTTGAAGACCTCGACAAGGATGTCGAGGAAGCCGCCGAGGCATTAGGGGCAACACGGTTTCAGACCTTTCGCCGCATATTGTTTCCGGCAGTGCTTCCGGCTCTGTTGACGGGCTTTACACTGGCTTTTGCCCGCGCGCTGGGCGAGTACGGCAGTGTCGTTTTTATCGCCGGCAACATTCCGTTTTCAACGGAAATTACATCGTTATTGATTTACACAAAATTAGAAGAGTTTGAATATCCGAAGGCAACGGCAATCGCTCTCGTGATGCTTGTCGCTTCCTTTTTCTCAATGCTTTTCATTAACCTGATACAGTGGTACACGTCGAAGAATAATTAAGAATGAAACACATCGTTCCGGCAACTATCATCATTTTATCATTGCTTTTTGTGGCGGGCTTTTTAGTGCTGCCGCTGGTGGTGATTTTTGTCGAAGCCTTTTCAAAAGGCTGGCAGGCGTACGCCGCAAGTTTTCGGGAGGGATACGCTTGGTCTGCCATTCAACTGACACTGATTACGGCTGCTATTGCCGTACCGGCGAACACGTTTTTCGGTATCTGTGCGGCTTGGTGCATTGCGAAATATCGGTTCTGGGGACGCAACGTCCTGATTACGCTCATTGACTTGCCGCTGGCAATTTCACCGGTTATTGCCGGTCTGATTTTTCTCCTCGCCTTTGGACAACGCTCCTTTTTAGGCAGTTGGCTTATCGACCATAATTGCAAAGTTATATTTGCCGTACCGGGCATCGTTCTTGCTACCGTTTTTGTAACACTGCCCTTTGTCGCACGGGAATTGATACCGCTGATGGTAGAACAAGGTTCGGTCGAAGAAGAAGCCTCGCTGTCGCTCGGCGCAAACGGCTGGCAAACATTTTGGCGGGTTACGATGCCGAATATCAAATGGGGACTGCTCTACGGCATAATCATTTGCAATGCCAGAGCGATGGGCGAATTCGGGGCGGTCAGTGTCGTATCGGGAAGTATCCGCGGCGAGACGAACACGATACCGCTGTACATTGAAACGCTTTACGCCAGTTATGCGACGGTACCGGCATTCACGATGGCAACGCTCCTCGCCGCATTAGGAATTATCACACTCGTCATTAAAACGGGAATCGAATGGAAAATCAAAAGAGACAGAAAAAAAGCCTCTAATTAAGAAGGGATAATTGATAATTGAGAATAGAGAATTATAATGAACTGATAAGTTAGAATTGGTAAAAAGGGGCAAAGAACGTCCTAAAGCGTATGGTGTGCCGTAATGGTTTCCATTTTCCCCGAATTATCAATTTTCCATTCTCAATTTGCAAAAATGCACATATCGACACTTGCAGTTCATTCCGGTCAGAGACCTGACCCGCATACCGGAGCCGTTAATGCGCCGGTTTATTTGACCTCGACTTATGAGTTTGAAGGTATCGGAAAGTTACGCGGCGAATTTGAATACTCCCGCAGCGGTAATCCGAACCGGCACGCCCTCGAAACCGTACTGGCGGCATTGGAAGGCGGAAAACACGGACTCGCTTTCGCTTCCGGTCAAGCCGCAACAACCGCCGTATTGAGTTTGCTGCGCCCCGGCGATGAAGTCGTTACTGTACCGAACATTTACGGCGGAACATTCCGCATATTCGATAAGGTTATCGTCAATTACGGAATCAAAGTCCGTAACGCACCGGACTTTACACCGGAAGCGATTGGCGGAACATTGACGGATAAAACGGTACTCGTTTGGATTGAGTCGCCGACCAATCCGCTGATGAAGATACTCGACATTGCCGCCGTTGCTGAAAAGACACATAAACATCAGGGAACGAACAAAACGCTGCTCGTTGTAGATAACACGTTTGCGAGTCCGGCTTTGCAAAATCCGCTGGCACTGGGGGCAGATATTGTAACACATAGTTGCACCAAATACATAGGCGGACACAGCGACCTTATCGGCGGGGCTGTTATCGTCAATGATGAGCGGCTTTGGCAGGAAATCAAGTTTTATCAAAATGCGGCTGGGGCGGTTCCGAGTCCATTGGACTGTTATTTACAGTTGCGGGGATTGCGGACGCTGCCGCTGCGGATGGCAAAACACGGTGAAAATGCCCGAAAGGTTGCCGGATTTTTGCGGCAGCACAAAAACGTAGAACGGGTGTATTTTCCCGGCTTTGAAGACTTTCCCGGACACGCCGTTGCCGCGAAACAGATGAAAGGAATGACAGGAGTCGTTTCTTTTGAATTAAAAACGGCAGCAAACGATGCTATCGGCGAGGTCGATAAGTTTGTGCGGAAACTGGGGCTGATAATTCTGGCGGAGAGTCTCGGCGGAGTTGAGTCGCTGGTATGCCATCCGGCAACGATGACGCACGCAGCGTTGCCGCCCGAAGAACGCCGCCGCGCCGGAATCGGCGATAACTTAATACGTCTCTCGCTCGGCATAGAAGAAGCAGAAGACCTCATCGAAGATTTGAAACAAGCGTTAGAGTAAAATAAAAAAGTGTCCATAGAAATTATTAACGTTACGAAAACTTTCGGCAATTATACTGCCTTGAATAATGTCAGTCTGGTGATACCGGACGGGAAACTTGTTGCGCTGCTGGGACCTTCCGGCTCCGGCAAAACAACGCTTCTGCGGATTATTGCCGGTCTTGATGTGTTCGATGCGAATCCGAAATCGGACATACGTTTCAAAGGCAAAAGTGTTATCGGACACCGTATTGCCGAGCGGCAGGTCGGCTTTGTATTTCAGCATTACGCACTGTTCCGGCATATGAACGTCTATCAGAACATTGCGTTCGGTTTGAAAGTCCGGCGGGGGAAAAATTGGATGCCCCGGCAGCAAATCCGTGAAAGAGTTACTGAACTTTTGCACTTGATTCAGTTAGATAATCTGGAACGGCGTTATCCCGACCAACTGTCCGGCGGACAGCGGCAGCGGGTTGCTTTGGCGAGAGCGTTGGCGATTGAACCGCAATTTTTGCTCCTCGACGAACCGTTCGGGGCGTTGGACGCAAAGGTGCGTCAAAACCTGCGTCGTTGGCTGCGCCAACTGCACGAGCAGATTAAACTGACGAGCGTTTTTGTTACACACGACCAGGAAGAGGCGTTGGAGTTAGCGGACGAAATTGTCGTTTTGAATCAGGGCAAGATTGAACAGGAAGGTACGCCCGACGAAGTGTTTCACGAACCGAAGTCGGCATTTGTGATGGACTTTCTCGGCAGCGTGAATTTGTTTCACGGTCGGATTGAAGGGGCGAGTGTGATATTTGATTCAAAGACGGCTGGACATCGTCCGATATTTGTTCGTCCGCACGAAATTGATTTATTTCCAGAGAACCCGAACACAGGGGGGCTGCCGACGAAGGTACGCCGGGTACAACTTGCCGGTTCGATAGTGAAGATAGAATTGCAGGACGAATCGCAGCGCGAGATATTTGTCGAACTTTCGCACGAGAAGTACAATGTCTATAATTTCGGCATCGGCGACACCGTCTTTGCTGTTCCGCAAAGAACAGTCGTTTTTGCAGAATATTATAGCATTTAGTTACTTCGCTGACTTCCGCCGGTTGCAATCTTTGCATAGCATCTGGCAGTTCTCTGCCGTTGTCTTTCCGCCCTTACACCAAGGCGTAATATGGTCGCCTTCCATATCTTCAATCGCAAAATGTTTGCCGCACTTCGGACATATACCGTTCTGCCGTTCATATACTTCCCGCTTCATCGTGTCCGAGAACGCACGGATATTCAAACACCGCTCGTCCCCCGTCAAAGCATATTCGTAAATGCCCTTCTTTGCCGTTACGTCATCGTCCTTCATTAACTTTTCAATCTGCTTCTCTAATTCGTCTGTGTTAAACGAATCGTTCTTGAAGCGGTTATAAAATCCGCCCCAGTTCAAACCCTTCATTTCCTTGCGGTACGTCGGAAACGTTACCTTCACCCATTGGATAACGGATTGAAAGTACAGCCATAACTCATTCGCATTTTGAACGTGCTGATTCTTCGACATATACTCTTCTATTTTGCCGTCATTGAACCACGCAATAGCGGTTTCAAGAAATTCCTGCCGAATCGGCGAACCCGAAACGTAATCTTTGCCCAGACCATAAGCCGCACAGTTGGTCTTGCTGAATTTTAACTTGGCATCTGCAAGCCACGAACCGGTATAAACGGCGTTCCGCAACTCTTGGTCGCTCAACTTTTCGCCTGCAATGTTGATGGTTTTGAACCAATCCAGTTTTTCACTGTCCGTGCCTTTGCAAAAGTAAATCATCAACTTGTAGTGGAGAATTTCGTTTTGCTTGTCTTCGGGAAGATTGTGAAAATAGATGTTATCTAAACTGAAGTCGCCTTTTACATATTGGCAAAGGGAAATCGTCCGCTGCTGTCCGTCAAGGACTTCGTAATTGCTGTTTTCATTCACCACCCAATACATCACGTTGAGCGGAAAATTCTTTTGAATCGTTTCGATAACGGCGTTCCGCTGCTTGTCTTTATAGACGAATTCCCGCTGATACGGCGGACGGATATTTAATTTTCCGCCGAAGCCGGCAACGCCTTCTTCTTGATTGTCAATGTAACCTTCAAAGAGGTCTTTGATGGTGATTTCGTGAAGTTTAATGTCCATTGTCTTTCTCCAAAGAGCAGAATACTTCCTGCTGCAACCCGTTAAATTT
>JAITQJ010000372.1 GCA_031288955.1 Planctomycetaceae bacterium
GATGCGGCATTGCAGTAATCCTGTCAGAGACGGTATATTGGTAAAATAGACTTGTTCGGTAACTGCCGGCGTTTGATTTTGTTAGATTTACGCAGTTTGCCCAACTTTTGGTTACCGAACAAGTCTATTCTTTTAGGTTTTATCAGAGCCGCCGCCGCAAGATGAAAATAACAAAAATGTAATACAAAAATGTTTTTCTTGCAGGCATAGTACAAAAACGTCATTTTGCTGATAAAACAGATCTTCTGTAATCTGTTTATAATAAATAACTTACATCATTTATCTCTTTTTCTATGATTCGGCACGGGAGTAGCATATTAGTACATTGCCGGGTTCAACAATTCCGGTCAACAATCTCCTTTACAAAGGAAAGGATAGTCTATGTTCACAATATGCTCGATGCAGCGTAATGCTGCAAGCCCCAACTCTCTAGTGAGAGAGAGAGACGAATCCCGTAGAGGATTCACCCTCGTAGAACTCCTGGTGGTCATCGCTATCATCGGAATTCTCGTCGCTCTGCTTTTGCCTGCCGTTCAGGCAGCACGCGGAGCCGCAAGAAGAATGCAGTGTACTAACAATATGAAACAAATCGCCCTCGCCTGCCATAACTTCTACGATACAAGAGGACAGTTTCCCAAATGGACTGGAAAAGGTTCGGACGGTGTTGATGCCCCCGGTACCTCTTCCTATGCCGGCACCACCATCCAGTCCGGCTTTTCTGTGCAAGTGGGAATTCTGCCGTTCATCGAACAAACAGCACTGTTTCAGACGGAAGGGTATGATTACCGATTCACTGGAACCGTTGGTCCGCAAGGCGGAGTACGAACTATCGCCAGCGACTATGGAATAGAGCCGTATGGTACTACCGCTTATCACAGCGGTAATGCCGGTGTATTTTTCGTCTCTACCTTTCTCGTAGGTCCCGCTTTGACAACCGCGGGGGGAAGTAAGACAGCCCAATTTACCGAAATAGTGGCTCTTTCTTCACAGGTGGTTCCCGAATTCCTTTGTCCGGCGGAAACCGCAGAACCCAAGTTCGCGGAATTTAGTGTATCCGGTACCAGAATAAAGGCAGCAGGAGTCGGTGCCGCAACGAATTATATGGCTTGTAACGGCTCCGGCACAGGATACAACTACGATAACTGTGCAAAAGATTGTGACGGAATTTTTACTGCTAACGTTGCCAGAGGATTTGAACACATCACGGACGGCTCCAGCAATACACTCCTTATCAGTGAGGCAAAAATCGGAAACCGAGAGATGGGATTAGCGAGTGAAATGTCCGGTATGACTATGACTTATAGTGTCGATAATCCTGTTGGTAAGGCACCTGACCCAAATAGACCTTGGGAAAAGTGTGCATTGTTCGAAACTGCGCCCGCTCAAAGAACTGCATCCCGTCCCTATAAAGGACTCGTTGGAATTTACTTCGATGACAATACCGATTATGGAACATTTGTTAATGACCATGTCGATTTGTGGTTTGGTTCACGAGGCTACAACTGGGTAGTCGGTACAGGACACGCAACCGGCTTTAACACCTATCTGACACCGAATCCGCCGTATCCCGATTGGGGAACAAAACAGGGGCGCGGGATATTCGCTGCGAGGAGTTATCACACCGGCGGAGTCAATGCCGCCAGTGCCGATGCGAGCGTAGCATTTTATCCCGACCAGATAGAACGCCAAGTGTGGCACCGCCTCGGTTCGATGAACGATGATGGGAGCGATTTACCGAACGAACCGGAAGACCCGGCGGCACCGTAACCCGCCGTGGGAATAACCTTGCCATCCTTCATTTCAACTATTTTCAAAGATGCGCTGCCTACCCATTATTTTTGCTTTGTTGAGCGTTTTCATTTTTGCCGGCTGCGGACAAAACCTGCCTCCAAAGCCGGAAGGATTACCGAAACTTTATCCCTGTTCCATTTCCGTAACGTTCGGCGGTGAAGCGAAGGGAGGAGTTCGTGCTGTTCTCGAACCGGAAGACGAAGATTCAAAGTGGAAACCTAACGGTATGACGAACGATGAAGGCAAGGTTATACCAACGACGACCTACGGCTATCAAGGTGTGCCAACCGGCACATACACGCTTTCCTTTTCCTTGATTGAGGAGCCGGATGACGAAGCCCCTCGCGGCACTCCGGCGGTGTCGCTCATCCCGCTCAAATACAGTTCCGGTCAATCACAGGAAAAACTCGAAATCAAAGCGGGCAAGAACGAGTTTACCTTTGCCCTTGACGGCGGTCAGGAAAAAATACCCAGAACCAAGAAACGATGAAGTACCGATACCTGATTTCTCTGTTTTTGGTGTGTGTTTTGATAGCGGTTTGGGGCAGTACCTGCATTGCCCGCCGTCCGGTCATTCCTGCCGTCGAAGTCAATGCCCGATTCAAGACCGCTGATAAAAATCAGGACGGTCGGCTTGACAGGGAAGAATTTGAAGAATACATCAGCCGTAACAAAATGTTTTCGGCAGTTGGAAACACCCGCGTTTCCGTACCGGCGGCGGTTCCTGCCGAGGCAAAAAAAGTACCGTCGGCACAAGTACCGTCAGCAAAGGAGGTGCCGGTTGTTGCCTGCTGCTGCGGAAGTCAGTGTCCCTGCTGTCCGGCGTGTGTGCAGAACGGCGAATGTCAATGCGGCGATTGTCAGTGCTGTCCGTGCTGCCCCGGTAAAAAATGACGAACGAAACAGGACGGTAATCGGCGGTATGTTATCGCCGGATATGTCCCTTTCCAATTACTTTAACCCAGTTTAAGGAGATGAAGATGACCAGATGTGTCAAAATGATGTGTGCAGCGGCAGTTGTGAGTCTGCTGTTGCTGATTCCGCAGGTGAGCAATGCCTGCGACGGCATACCGGGAATTGCCGCAGAAGAGTTGGATGCCCGCTTCGCTATGGCGGACACCAACAAGGACGGTAAATTAGACCGGAGCGAATTTGCCGCTTACCAGAACGTGATGAAAACGCTCAAACCGGTCAGCATTGTGAAGTTCTGTCCCAAGACGAACAAGCCGTGCGAACACAACAAGACGCTTGCCGGTCAATCGGAAGTGTCGCTCATTCCTGTTAAGGCGGTGTCGGCAACGTTCGCTGAATCCGTTACAGAAAAGACGGAAAAGAGCGGCGGGTGCTGCGGCAGCGGGAAAGCCAAAGCGTCAGAACCGGCAGCGGCGGCGGAACCGAAAAAATCGGGCGGCTGTTGCGGAAAATAAAATTCTGCGGAAAACAATAACAAACGGCGGACATTGTCCGCCGGAACTTTCGGCACTTTAAGTTACAAGAAAACGCAAATGAGCGGCAATCGGATGAACCATCATATTCTTTGGGTCGGGCTTGGCGGAATGGTACTAGGGTCTGTGCTGACGGTGTTTATTACGTCAGACACCTTTACCGGTATCGTTGCAGAAATCCGCAAGCCGGGTCCGAAAACGCCGTTTGAATGGACGGATAAAAACCGGGACGGCTGGATTAGTCAAAACGAATTTCGGACATTCCTTTATGCCGATGCAAAAAACAAAAACGAAAAGATTCGCTTGCAGGCAAAAAATACGAAAACGCCCCCGCAGCCGGTTTCTGTTACTGCCGAATTTACCGTTTCCGATGCGGATAACGACGGATATGTTTCAAAAGAGGAATTTCGTGCTTTTCTGCTTGCCGGTGCAGTACAAAATACGCCGCAAAAAAGTACCTCCCCGGAATTTGCCGCTTCCGATGCCGACGGCGACGGTTCTCTGACAAAGGACGAGTTCAAATCATTTTTGCTCGCATCGGCATCGCCGGTTTCTCCGGCATCGCCGGTTCCTCCGGCGGCAGTGCGTACCTGCGGCGAAGCCGGACACAGTGATTGCCCTTTGAAAGATATGCCGGAAGATGTCTGCTGCAACGCCGAATTTGTATGGAAAAACAGCGGTAAAACCGCCGGTTATAAGGGACCCGGAAGAATGGCGGCATCGAAGGACGGGACAACGCTCTACATCACGCACCGCGACGCTGATGAAATTGCCGTATTTAATACCGGCGAAAACAAAATCGTCAGAACGATTCCTGTTGCTCGTACTCCGTCCGGTACCGTTTTAAGCGGTGATGAAAAAACGCTTTTTGTAACATCGGGCGGTTACGGCGGAAAATTACAATCCATTGATATTGAATCGGGAACAATGGTCAAGGAAATTATAACCGGTCATACACCGATGAGTCCGGTACTGCTGCCGGACGGAAAGCGGATTTTCGTTTGTAACCGATTCAGCAATACTGTTACGGAATATGAATTGCCCGAGATGAAACTTGTACGGACGATGACGATGATTCGTGAACCGTGCGCCGCTGTTTGTACGGCAGACGGCAAAAAACTTTATGTTGCCAATTTTTTGCCGAACGACCCGAATAATTATCCGCCGGAACCTCATAAATCGATTGAAGTTGCCGCTTCGGTGAGCGTCATTGATACGGAAACGGGAAAAACCGAACATATCCGTTTGCCTAACGGGAGTTGCTGTTTGCAGGGTATTTGTTTATCGCCGGACGGTCAATCGGTTTTTGCAACGCATCTTGTTTCCCGATTTTGGAACAGTACCGATAAACTTGATGACGGTCAGATGAATGGCAATGGTTTTAGCGTGCTTGATACAAAAGCGGGATATAGTAAAACGGTTTTGCTTGACGACCCGCACAGCGGAGCCGCCAATCCGTGGGGAATTGCAGTCTCGCCGGACGGTAAAACAGTATGCGTAACAATTTCGGGTACTGATGAATTGATGATGATTGACATAGATAAGCCGGATATGAAAACACGGATAAAATTGACCGGCAAAGGAGCGAGAGAACTTGTTATTGCCGGCGGAAAGATTTACGCCGGAATGTATTACAACGATACGTTAGAGCAAATCGGCTTGACGGACAAAAAAGTTACGGAAATCCCGCTTGGTGTCAAGCCCGAATTAACGCAGCAGCGTGCCGGCGAGATGTACTGGAATGATGCAACGCTTTGTTTAGAACAATGGCAGAGTTGCGCCAGTTGTCATCCTGACGGACGGATGACCGGTATGAATTGGGACTTGTTACACGACGGCAGCGGTAATCCAAAGAACACCAAGAGTCTTTTATTGAGTCATAGTACGCCGCCGGCGATGTGGCTTGGAGACCGGCGGCACGCGATGCAGTGTACCCGGACGGGTTTCCGTTTCATTCTGTTCACAATGCCGCAGCGTGAGGCGTGTTTTACGATAGATGAATATACCCGGACGATGACACCGCTGCCGAGTCCGTATTTGATAGACGGTAGGTTAAGTGCCAAGGCGCAGCGGGGGATGATACTTTTTAACGACCCGAAAACGGGTTGTGTTTTGTGTCATCCTGCTCCGTATTTTACCGATATGAAAATGTATGATGTCGGCAGCCGCGACCAGTATTCGGAACAGGTATTGTTTGACACACCAACGCTCGTTGAGGTTTGGCGCACCGCCCCGTATCTGCACGACGGACGTTATATTGACATAAAAGAGGTATTCACGAAGGGAAAGCACGGCAATGCCGATGGATTAACCGATGCACAACTCGACGACCTCATTGAATACGTACTGTCGCTGTGAGAAGTTGTCTCTAAACATTCTTTAACATTCTTTCTTTTACCGTTCGGCGGCGGCAGAACCTTGAAATAGCAAGCGAAACAACACGCAGAGCGCGTCAAGCAAGATGCGAAAAACAGCAAATCTGCCTGACGCATTTTTGTTACACCATTCAACTAACAGGGGGCAAACGCCCCCCGCTCGTTGTTGCCTGTCGCAAATCTTACGGCGGCGGCTCCGAACACCGCCTATTCACCCTTTTTCGCACCGGCTAATGCCGTGTAGAACCTATAACGCTCCGCAACCTCTTGCTGCGATTGCTCTATCAACTTCTCGAATACGTCCGGCTTGGAACGCTTCAAAACCGCAAAACGATTCTGCTTCTCCTCAAAGTCCTTTATCGTTCCCTCCGGTGCCTTCGACGCAACCTCTAACGGCTGTTCCTTGTTCGGGTCATAAGTGTAAAGTTGCCAGTAACCGCACTTCACCGCTTCCTTTTGCAACTCCAAACCTATCTTCATATCCGACATTCCGTGCGCAATGCAATGTGCATACGCAATAATCAACGACGGTCCCGGATACGCCTCCGCAGCCCGAATCGCCTTAATAGCGTGATTCGGATTCGCTCCAAGCGAAATTTGCGCAACAAAAACGTTCCCGTACGCCATCGCCATCATTCCGAGGTCTTTCTTCCGCGTCGGCTTGCCGCCAGCCGCAAACTTCGCTACCGCCCCCTTCGGAGTCGATTTTGATGCCTGACCGCCGGTGTTAGAATACACTTCGGGATCCA
>JAITQJ010000387.1 GCA_031288955.1 Planctomycetaceae bacterium
GTGAAAATCTTTAATCGACTTGTTCTGCGACCGTTTCGCTTTTTTAATTGCCGCTAATTTTATCTCTTCTTCGTTTTCTTCGCGCCTTCGCGATGAAAAAAGGTTATGAAACACGTCTAATCAGTTCCCGAAACGTATCGAAAGATAACTTTCGTAACGGCGGAGGTCGAGTCTGCCCTCCGCTACGGCATATTTTACCGCACAATCAACCTCGTTAAGATGTGTGCAGTCTGGAAACCGGCACCGGTTCTCATACGGACGCAAATCACGGAACAGACCAAACACCTCTTCCGAAATAATGTCCCAAAGCATAAATTGCCGCAAACCCGGCGTATCGACAACATAACCGCCGAACGACAATTCCAGCAACTCCGCCGTCGTCGTCGTATGCTTGCCCTTGTTCGCACTGCCGAGTTCGCCGATACGTAAATGCAGTTGCGAATCCGCCTCATTCAAAAGAGATGACTTGCCGACACCGCTCTGTCCCGCCAAAACACTCGACCGGTTACGAAGCAGCCGCTTCAAGCGGTCAATGCCCTGACCGGTCTTGACGCTTAATTGTAACACTTTGTATCCCATCGAACTAAACACACCGGCAAGCGGCTGCAATTCCGCCGCGTCAATCAAATCCGTTTTGTTAATGCAAATCACCGGTTTTACGCCGGACTGTTCCGCTGTCAATATCAGCCGGTCAATCAGGTTCGGTTTCAAGTCCGGCTGCGCCGCACTAACAACAATAAGCATCTGGTCAACATTGGTAACAAGAATATGTCTCCGTTTTCTACTTTTCCGTGCAATCGTTCCAAAGCGGGGTTCAATACGTTCAATCATTCCTTCGGCTTCATTTTCGATGCGGAAAAGAACTTTATCACCGGCAACAACCGGCTGCCGCTGGTCGGTTGCCAATGTTTTCAGGATGCGGCGCGTGATGCAATGAAAAGAGCGTCCGTCTTCGGTTTGCACAACACTATCAACACCGTGAACTTTCAACACTCTGCCGGCGCAAAGACCATTCACTGCTGATGCGGCAGCGGTATGAAGAATGATAGAAAAAGCATTGCTGTCGGTATCATCGGACATTTCGCCGATGACCGTCCGTTTTCGCGACAGTTCGCTTTTACCGCCGATGCGTTCTTCTGCTGCGCTGTTTTCTTCCTGAAAGCCGTGTTCTTCATATTGACGCGTCAAATCGCCGCTTCGGGTTTTTCCCAACCGGTTTTTACGGAATTCAACGCGTATCTTGGACTTTTTCATACTTGTTACAATATGCTGTTACATTGCAATCAATCTAAATGATTAACATTGCATCGCCGTAACTGAAAAAACGGTATTTTTCTTTGACGGCAGTGCGGTATGCTTCGCTTATCAGTTCATCGCCGCCGAAGGTGCGCACCAATATCAAAAGCGTCGATTTCGGAAAATGAAAGTTCGTCAATAACATATCCGTACTCCGAAATTCATACGGCGGTCGAATAAAAAGCGATACTTCACCGGCAAACGGCTTTTGAAAAGCGGTTTCCAAAACACGTACCGATGTTGTTCCGACCGCTAAAATCCGTCCGCCGCTTTTTCGGCAACGCTGCAAAGCGGTTGCGGTTTCCTCCGTCATTTCCGCCGTTTCGCTGTGTATTTGATGTTCGTTAATGTTTTCAACCGTTATCGGTTTGAACGTTCCGATACCGACGTGCAATGTAACAGAAACGATATTCGTTCCCGGCTCTTTAATGCGGTCAAGCAATTCCGGCGTGAAATGCAGCCCCGCCGTCGGAGCGGCTGCCGAACCGTAATGTTCCGCATAGACCGTTTGGTAACGTTCCTTGTCCGCTGCGTTCATACGTCCTTTGCGGATGTACGGCGGCAGCGGAACGTGTCCAATGTGTTCTAACAAGTCAACGGCAGAATCCGTGCCTTTCCCGCACAAACGAATCAAACACGTTCCTTGTGCTGTCCGGTCTGTGTCATTAACGATGACTTCAAAAATTGCCGCAGTGCTGCCGTCGGGAGAATAAACGGTAACCGTTTCGCCGTTTTGGATATTGCCGCGGGTGTGTGCGAGAATTTCCCAAAGTCCGCCGGATATGAACCTCAGTACGAGTCCTTCCCAGCGTCCGCCGGTTTTGTTGCGTTTTCCGAGCAACCTTGCGGGAATGACTTTGGAATTATTGACGGCAAGACAATCGTTTGCTTGCAGATATTCCGGCAAATCCCGAATGTACCGATGTTCCAATAAACCGCTGCGGCGATACACGACGAGCAATCGGGCATCGCTCCGGTTTTCGGCGGGCTGCTGGGCGATTAACTCCGGCGGGAGTTCATAATCGTAATGTGAAAGCGAATCATACATTGCTGCCCTGTATCATAGACCGTTTGGTAATCGTTATAAAAGGCGGATAATCCGGTTAATTTTGGGGTGCTGGCATAGATGTTTTTCTACAAAGAAGGCGATTTTAACGCTATTCTACCCCACTTCTTCAGAATGGTCAATCATTATTGCGTGTCTCGAACTGATACGGCAACACTTGATTTTCATACTCTAAAGCATATTGTACCCCCCATTTTTAAGCAATTATCTATGCCAGCCCCTACAAAAACACGGAAGAAATAAAAAACACCGCCCTTGAAATCTATCTCGAAGGAGTAGGATTTCGCGGCATTGGACGCATACTAAAAGTTCACCACACAACTGTTTTGAACTGGATAAAAACAATCGGACA
>JAITQJ010000413.1 GCA_031288955.1 Planctomycetaceae bacterium
CGCTGCCGAGAAGTTGGGGTATCACCTAAATACGAACTGCGGCAACAGCGGTACGTGCGGGAAATGCCGCGTCATTGCCGACGGGAAAGAAGTGCCGGCGTGTCAGGCATTAGTCGAGGATTACAAGAAAATCGTGATACCGGTTTCCTCAATACGGAAAGACGAAGACAAGGCGGCGGTTACCGAATGAATTTCTATTTCGTTCGTTTTTGTCTTGAGACTGAACCGTACCTGATTCGGGCTGTGTATGCCGAGGAAGGAACGGTATTGAAAACCGCTGCCGAGAAGTTGGGGTATCACCTGAATACGAACTGCGGCAACAGCGGTACGTGCGGGAAATGCCGCGTCATCGCCGACGGGAAAGAAGTGCCGGCGTGTCAGGCATTAGTCGAAGATTACGAGAAACTCGTGATACCGGTTTCTTCAATACGAAAAGACGAAAACAAGGCGGCGGTTGTTACCGGCAGTTTTGCCGGAAAAGTCCCGAAGCCGGCGGGAAAACGGAAAGGACACCGCTACGGCGTTGCCGTGGACATCGGAACAACAACACTGGCAGCGGAATTACAGCATATTGACGGCGATGCAGAACCGGTGCAGGCATCCCGCGCTAATCCGCAGCGGCAATTCGGCGATGACGTGTTGAGCCGAATTCAAAAATTGATGGACGACCCGGCAGCGTTAACGGCGATGCAGCAACTCGTTGTCGGGGCAATCAACGAAATGATAGCGGAAGTTGCAGAAAAAGCAGACATAACACCGAAGGACATTACGCTCGTTACCGCCGCGGGTAATTCGGTGATGCAGTTATTGTTACACGGCATTGACCCGGCACCGCTCGGCGTTGTTCCGTTTCAGCCGCCGGTGAAAGAGTTTCCGCCCCGGTCGGCAAGCGAAGCCGGCTTGAACATAGCGGCAGACGGAATGTTGGAAACGCTGCCGCTTTTCGGCGGTTTCGTCGGCGGCGACATCGTTGCCGGTGTGTTAACGCTGCATAGTATCAATCCGAAAATTGCGGACACGACGGCATTTTTCGTTGACATCGGCACGAACGGTGAACTTGTCCTGTTTCATCGCGGTAAAATTTATACGGCGGCAACGGCTGCCGGTCCCGCTTTTGAAGGGGCGGGAATCGAATGTGGAACGCTGGCGGTGCCGGGAGCAATCGACAGGGTTTCAATAAAAGACGGTAAAGTCTGTATTTCGACGATTGATAAAGCAAAGGCAGTTGGTATTTGCGGCAGCGGTTTGATTGATGCCGTTGCGGTTCTTTTGGACAACGGACTGCTTAAATCGAACGGACAAATGCAGATACCGGATAAAAAGAACTTCGAGTTGGTTCCGGCGGCACAGTCGGGTACCGGCAAGGCTGTCTGTTTAACACAGCGGGACATTCGTCAGGTGCAGTTGGCGGCGGGGGCAATCCGGGCGGGAATGACGCTGCTTTTGGAAACGGCAGAAATTACAGCAAAGGACTTGGAGGCGTTTTATCTGGCGGGCGGTTTCGGACAGTTTGTTGACGCTTCGGCAGCGCAGCGTGTCGGTTTGATTCCGAAGGATGTGCCGTTAAAGCGTTTGCAGGTTTGCGGCAACACATCGCTGGCGGGGGCTGTCTTGTTATTGCTTGACCCGGAATATGCACAGACGGCAAAACAATACATTGCAGAATCGCAAAACATCGAATTGGCAAAACTGAAACGCTTCTCCGAAGTATTCGCCGGGTCGATGAACTTTTAACATAACTGTTTGCGGGCAAAACAAGGTTATCGTAATTTTTCGATTTCGTTATATGACAATCCAGTAAGCGTCATAATACTTTTAGGTTCTTCGGCAGGCAAATCGAGTACTGCTTGCAAAAATGCCGCCAACACGTCCGCATTGCGCTGGTCGCCGAAAATCAACTTGAAAACAATGTCGGACTTCGGCGAGAGCAGCATACTGCGGTTAAAGTTTTGCGGTTCGATTTGGGATTATTGTACCACGAAAAACCGGCGGGATAACTACCCCGCCGGCAATGGTAAACAGTTTCCGTCCCTTTTAGCATACTTCACCTTTGTTGATGCCCGCTGCTACTTGTTCAAAAGAATCATTTCGTCCTCTTTGAACGTTTGCGTCTTCGCTGCACCATTGATTTTATAGGTTATCCAAAGGTTCTTCACAACGCCCGGAAACGCATCGGAAAATACTTTGTTATATCCGTCAAGCGGTATGTAACGGCTGTCGATGAATACAGATTTGAGTTTGTCCGTAACATCTAAACGGTTGTTATCGTCCTTACCGTAAAATGCCGAAACGATTTCGACCTTTACCGCCCCCGTCTCCTTCTCCAATCCTAACTCCTTAAGTTGCACTTCCCGATAGTATTTTGCGAGGTCTGTATTCGGGTCATAACTTTCGTTATCCCGTTTCGGATTCAACTTCAGAGAACCCAACATCGCTTTTGTGTCGCCGTCCTGACGAAGATTAAAGCGGTTAATTTTCGGTGCCGTAGCAACACGGGGACGAATCGGCGGCACATTGTCAATATCCCACGCGACCGGGTCATACATATCGTTGCGGATTTCCTCATCGCCCAGATAAGGACCATTGGCATCAACCCAGGCAATAAGCCGCTGTAAGTCTTCGCCGGTTACCTTCACTCCGCCGCCGTGTTCACCGCTCATCGCATTGTTAATCAGCGGACTCACGGCAGAAAAAACGGAGTACGGCTGCAATGTTTTCAAACTGATTTCTTCGTTTCCGCCGAAACCTTCCACGATGAAAATTCCAGCCAGATTTTTAGGAACTCCTCGTTCGTCGCGCGGCAGCGTCCGGGCATTTTCGCCGCCCCAGCCGGTACGCCCTCTTCCGCCGGTAACAAGCGTCAGATACGGCTCCGTGAACGGAGATATATTGTCATCGTAAAATGTCCACCCCTTACTGCTCCACTTTGAATAACGTGTCTGCCAGCGGTGCTGCGACGGACGGCTCGTCATATTCAACTTCTGATATGCCTTGTTTTCGGGGTCATCGTGGCATTTGGCACAATGCTTGTCCAAAACCGGCTGAACGAACCGGGCAAAACTGATACTCTCTTCGGCACCCCACGGCGGCGGTGTCAACTTGTAATCTTTGCGTGCAAAGGCTTTCCCCTGCGAAGCACCGGCAGTTTTACCCATACCGGTCAGTGATGTCCCTTCGTGGCAGCCGAAGCAGCCGCGGATTTCACCGGGCATAACATACGTAAATGTCCGCATTACGTGAACCGCTCTGCCTTCGGCATCAAGCAATTCAAAATAGACGGCTTCGCCCGGCGGAATTTCAAACGCAACGCTGCCGTCCGACTCTATCGGCGTTGTGCCGAGAATACGTTTGACTCCTTCGGCTTGCGTAACGCCGACAGCAGGTCCATCGTGCTGAACCGTCTTGTGCCAGGTCGTATAAGTTTTCGGGTCCATCTGAATCACCCGAAGGAATTTAGCGTCTTTTTTAACTCGGTCAGCAAATTTCGGGGCGAGACCGTCAAAGACGTTCGGATTAACGAGCGTACCGTTTTTCAATTTTTCTCCGCTGCCGATGACGGGCCACTCGACATTATCAGGACGCGCCGGCGGCACCGGTCTTGCTGTGAGCGGAATAGCGTGATAAGCATTGTAATTGCCGCGAAAAATCAATTCCTTGTTGCCGTAAACGTCCATCAAATAAAGGCGGAAATACCAGTTGTTATGCGAAGCGTTGTACAAATGACCGCCTTCGCGTGCCGAAACGAGGAAGTATTCCTCCGACAACGGATACGGCGTTTTGTAAGCGAAAAATTTACCCGCATTATGATAATCATATTCCGGTGCGGGGTCGGCGGGACCATTACCGACTTCGGGCCACGCCGCGTCACGGGTAATGCGGCTCAAGCCGTTCGGATAATCCAGTCCTTTGGATTGGTCGATAGTTCCAATGCTTCCGTTAAACCAAGCGTGATGCCCAACGGCAGTGAACATTACTTTGTTGCTGCCCGGTATTGCCCGGACTTCGGTCAACACATCGGGCCACACGCTTTGATTGCCCCAAAGGATTTTCTGATTTGTGCCGTCTGGGTTGGCAGTCCAGAGCGATTGGACACGCCAGAGGGCTTTGTCTGTATATTCCCAACGGGTAAAGCCGACCGTTCCGTCGTTCATAATGGACGGCAGATATTCCGGTTCGCCGTTGGCGGAAATAACGTAAATGTTCTTTCCGTCGCCGTCGCAGCGGGATAAAGCAAACGAATGTGTCATCGGCATACACCGAACGTAGGAATGTTGACGGGAAGAACAGAACAGTATTTTGCCGTCCGGTGCGAAAACCGGGTCAAGGTCATCATAATCGCCTTTTGTCAGTTGCCGAACGTTGGTGCCGTCAGAGTTCATCCGGTAAAGGTGAAAGGATTTTTCACCAATCGGACGGTACGAGAAGAGAATCTCTTTGCCGTCAAAGGAAACATCGGGTCTCCAGTAAGAACCTTTGTAATCAGGAAGAACATCTTTGACTTCGCTGCCGGGATGCAGCCCGACGGTAATGATTCGTCCGCCTTCTTCTGCCATATAACCGTTGCGGTGGCGGGCTTCGTGTCCCCATTCATCGGTGATGTCTCCGTTTTTGCCTTTCGGATACGGGTTGTCGATAAGGAGAATACGGTCGAAGTTGATGAGCGGATTTTTGAAGGCAATCGACCGCTTGATGCTGCGGACTTTAAGGTACGCTGCTTTCACATCGCTTGTTTCTTTTGCCAATGTATCTAACCCGGCAAGTTCTTTTGAAAAATTGAGTTCCTTAAATTGGGCTTGCAATCGGGCAGCCATTTCTTTGGCATACTTAATTTCGGCGGCGACGGTTTCCGGTTTCAGGTCGTTTCCAGCCTGAAACAGCCAATCGGCTTGCAGTTGCTCGTTAGCGGGGTCGAATGAAGCCGCTGTTGCAAAAGGAAGCAAGCCGGCAATCAAAACGAGTGCTGTCAAATAGCGATACATATTCTTCTCCTGATGTTGAGGTTGTGTGCGAAAAGACACTGGGGTAAATTGTACCCGGAATGAGTTCAATGTGCAAGTGTTGTTTTTTTGAAACCAAATAACACCAGCGGATTTCAAAGCCGATTTTTGGATATTCTATCATCTGCCGCACAAGCAAGCGCAAGTAAAAGCGCAAGCAATTTTGCTTGCGCTTTTTTCAGGCTTTTTATGATTTTTCAAGCGGTGTGTCTCCACGGCTCCGAAGTTGAAAAACTTCGGTGCAACGGGCATCGTGGAGTTTCCGATAACGAAAATTATTGATTAGCGTTGTTCTTTAACTCACCGCAATAATCACCGCTCGTTACACAAGCCCCTCGTGCCTGATAAGAACTCTATTGAACCTGTCCGCGTTCGCTGCTGCCGAAAGACCATATTGTTTCCGGCAGCGAAGGTTTTAATTCGTATTGAAAACCGCTTTTGACAATTAAATCTCTGATAACATAAAAACGGTCAAAAGAATCGGTATAAACAATGATGGCAACATAAGACGAATTCGGCGAGAGTTGCAGTAATACATCAGAAATCAGTTTCTTTGACGCTTCGTTGTCCCGAATCGGGATGCCGCAGTGCTGCCGCGGTGTTCCCAGTTCATTGCCGCTGTAGATGAAGTCTTTTCTGTTAACGGCAATGTAGAGGCGATTGAATCGGAAAACCAAAGAGAAAGATATTTTGTTATCATCGGCATCGCGGAATTTTCAATAACAACAATAAACAATCAAAAGCCGAAAATGGGTACTGTCTGTAAAAAAACCGTTGAGTAATGAAACGAATCAATTCACAATGCGTCCAAATCGGTTACGTTGATATACCGATATTGCCCGCTGTTTTTTATTGCAAGTTGACGCAGTATCTCGGATTTCCTGTATCCCGAACCAAACTCGATTACGTTGATGTGAATTGTGCCGCTCTTCCCGCTGATTTGTTCTAAATCGTCGTTCGTTAAGGATTGTCCATCGGTCAGAAAAAAGATAACGTCTGGTTTGTATTGCATCGCCGCAAGGAGCGGTTGCAGATGTTCCGTACCGCCGCCCGCTGTAATACTTTTGATAAAATTTTCGGCATCCTCTTTTTTAGATGGGGTTGCTGAAATTAACTTACCCTTGTTCTGCCAAACTAATTGATTATTGTCATAGAAAATAATGTTGAATTGATGACGTTCATCCAAGGAAGAGATACTTTGAATCATCTCCTCTTTTGCCGTTTGTATTGGATTTCCGCTCATACTACCGGAGCGGTCGAAAACGTACACAAATTTTGTTCCTTGCCCTTTGGTTCCAAAAACACTGACCGTGATGCCGTCTCCTTGTTCTTTACTAGGCTTCGTTTCCTTTGGCTTTGTGCTTTTTATACCGCCGAATTCCGGTTCAGGATATTCTTCTGCGGCTTCTTCAATAAGTTCAGACGTATTATTTTTTGCTGCCGTTTCTTTTTGTGCGGTATCGGATTTTTCGCTGGCGGTTGATACTTCCGACTCCTTTGCTACTGCCTCTGCCGTTTCAGCAATGGCGGTTGGTTCTTTGGATGCCGGTTGCTCTGCTTCCGGTTTTTCTGCATCTGTTTGTTTTTTGTCCGTCCCTTGCTCATCATCCGTTTTTTCCGATGCGGTTCCGGCAGCATTTTCAGCGGCAGCAGGTTGATTTCCTGCCGTACCTGTCTTTTTTGGTGACGCAAGTATCAACAACAGCAAGAGCAAAAGGAGAACGGCGGTAACCGCAACTCCAATGAAAACTTTTCTTGCTGAAGCGGATGATTTTTTCGCCACAGGCACCGGAACCGGTACAGGAACAGGAACAGGAACTCTATTGTTAGGCGGAATCGGCATTATTAAAACAGGGGTTAGATGGAATGTTCGTTATGGTCTATTGAACTTCGGCAGAACCGCCGCTGCCGCCAAAATAAAATTTCTTATCGTCTGGAGCAGGAATCAATTCATACTTATAACCATCAGCAATGATACAATCACGGACAATGTGGAAAGCGTCAACTGAATTAGCATACACGATAATCGTGATAAAGTGCGTCGAAGGGGACGAATGATTCCACAATGCCTTGATATGCCGTTTAGCATCATCGGTATCTGTTATAGGAATTCCCTTATGCGATATGGGAATACCGACTTCATTACCGGAATAGATAAAATCACTTCTATTGAGAACCACATAAAGCCGATTATTGTACATCATTAACCCGAATTGCTGTTTATTTCCGGCATCGTGTAATTTCGGCAAGTACAAAACTTCCTGACGTGTATTTTTATCAGGGTCGTTCCGGTCGTCAACGTTTTGTTCCTTTTGAGATGTTGTATTTTGTAAATCATTCACCGTTTCCTGAATAGAAGCAACACTTTGTTCCTGTTTTGCCTTGCTGCTCTGCAACTGTTGTAGGCTGGCAAGTAACTGTTTCTCCTGTGCTTCAAGTTGCCGGAGTCTTTCTTCGGTATTTTTGAGGTCTCGTTCCGCTTCGGCATTTTGCTGTGCCTTTGCGATGTATTCGCAGGTCAACCCCGATTTTTTTGTAACCGCATTGTTTTTGGCTTCGGTGAGTTCCGTATATGTTTTCACAAGATTTTTGTCTTCTTCGCTTGCCGGTTCGGGCAGTGTTTTACGCAGCATTTCCAACAGGACGGCTGCCGATTCAATTTCCGCAGCCGCTTCATCGGCTTTTTGCCGCATTTGGGCGAGCATTTCCGGCGAACACGATTCCGGTGCAGGCGGCGTTTCGACTTGACGAATTTGAATCGCAATAAGAATAGCGATAAAAAGGATGCCGCCGAACGTATTGCAGACGGTATCTAAAAATAAATCAAAACTCGAT
>JAITQJ010000041.1 GCA_031288955.1 Planctomycetaceae bacterium
TCGCCTGCTTCGTACCAACCTCGTGCGTTTTTTCGCCGCTGTTATCTTCATACCACGCCATCTTGTCCAAATCACCCGCATAAGCACCGCTCGTCCCTGACCGGCAAGCATATTCCCACTGCGCCTCCGTCGGTAACGAAAACTTGTAGCCTTTCGGTGCAGCACCCAATGCGTTTAATTTATTCACAAACTCCTGACAAGCGTTCCAAGAGACACACTCCACCGGTAATTTTTCTCCTTTGAAATGACTCGGATTATTTCCCATTATCGACTCCCATTGTTCCTGCGTTACTTCCGTTTCGCCCATCCAGAAGCCCTGCGACAACGTTACCGGATGCAGTTGTTCGTTCTCCCTTCTTTCCGCTTCCGATAACGGCGAACCCATCGTGAACGCTCCTGCCGGACAATAATGGAAACGGTATTTCATATTCTCAATGACCAACTCCAACAATTCGCCCACCAAGTACGGTACTGCAAAATAAAATGTGACGCTTTCCACTGAAAGAGTATTACCCGTTGCCGTAATACGTAAAACATTCCCCTCCGTTTTTACTTTATCCTGCGGTATATCAATGCGCTGTCCTGCGGCAGCAGACGGTAATACGGCGTTGTTCCAACGCAGTTTCAAACTATCTGTTTTATCGGTCAGCGACACCGCGACCTGAACATTCGTTGCATCGGCTGGCAGTTGCGGATGAAAATATAGATTTTCGAAATGGTCCAAGCGGAACGCTGTGTTGTTCGTATGTACATCGCCGCCCGGCTTGGGAATGGAACCGTTGGTAACGCTGCTGTTGCAGACGATTTCGCCGTTCTGGACGGATACGGAAATAGTGTTAGCCGGTGCGGTATCGGCAGCGTGAAGCGCAGCACATATCGATTTATTAGCGTTGTTGTTTGCGGAAAGCGTTTTGCTTTTCTTTGAAAAAGAAATCATTTTTGTTTTTTTTGTTAGAAATTGGCAGCGCAAAGTACGCCAAACGAGTTGGCATTCTAACACTTCAGAGTTGCAATCGCAAGTTCGCGGTTATCGAACGGCATTGTTCTTTTGCGGCGGTTCACCGGGACGGGCAAAAACGCTTTGTGTAATCAAACATCGTCTTTGCATCGGTAACGGCTTGTCTTAATTTTGCCTCTGTGATGTCAATTTCTTGGGGATAACGCGGACGAACACTGTACTGATTCAAGTGCCGACACTGTGCTGCAACAGATTCTGTTTCCGTTAAATAGGGGGCGCAAAGTTTCATTAACTCTTGTAAATCGTGTGTCTTTGGCGGAAAAATGGAACGAAAGACCAGAATCGATTTGAGACTTTTTTCTGCACTTTGCTGACAATGAAAACAAATAACTTCAATAGGAATCGGACGCATCTTCAATAAAAATTCGGCACTATTTAAGTCCATTTCGGCAAAACGCTGCCATTCTAACGCCGCTTCAGCGTCAGTCATTGTTTCAGCCATAGATAAGCACTCCCTTTCGGGAGACTTCCCGTTCGAGTGTCGTTGCCGAACAACGGTAATCAAACGTTGATTTACGGGTAACCAGGACATCCGTTGGTATGGATTTATGTCCCAGCACTGCATCATTGATACGGCTTTCGGCTTCAAACTCGTGATACGGAGTCTCTTCTTTCATCACAACGTAAAAATCCAAATCGGAATCTGCGTTCGGCGTACCGCAAGCATACGAGCCGAAAAGATAAATCCGCTCGACAGGAACTGTTGCAACGATAATATCCCGTATCGCCGCTATTTGAGATTCAATGTCCTGATTCATTCTGTTATTATAGCACAAGACCGGCAAATGTCTCTGTACCCCCTTTGCGGTTATCGAACGGCATTGTTCTTTTGCGGCGGTTCACCGGCAATCGCTCGCCAATAGTTCGGACTTGCCGTCTGTCCCGTTATTTCATACAAAAACCGGCTCGGCACCGTCGGACGCATCTTGCCCCATTTCAAACGGTTAAGTGCCAACGATACCGTCAAAAGACGTTTTGCCCGTGTGATGCCGACATAACACAACCGCCGCTCTTCGTCCACTGCCGACTCGTCCTCCTCCGATGCTTTGACGCTTCGGTGATGCGGCAGAATGCCTTCCTCCAATCCGACCATATACACCTCCGAAAACTCCAAGCCCTTTGCCGCGTGCAGCGTCATCAATGTTACCGCATTTGCCCCTTTTGCCGTCTCCGGTTTGCCGGATGTAAAATCCGGTCCCGCTAATGATGTGTTATCAAGAAATTCCCAAAGAGCCGCTTTTCGGGACTTTTCCTGCGACTCCTTAATATATTCCGCCGCCGCATTTAACACTTCCCCGACCGAATTCCAGCGTTCCGAACGTTCCGATTCTTCTGCATAATGCCGGTTGATTTCTTTTTCATACTGAATCTCGGCAATAAAGTTTTTCAGATTCTCAACGGAAAAGTCCCGCTGCAAAATCCGCTGCTGTTCCTCAATCAGTTGCCGAAACGACACAACAGACGGACTTAACGATGTCTGCAAAGCAAAACTGGAGTCATCGGAAGTATCGTGCAGCGCAGCGGCGTATTCCTTCGGTTTCAGGTTTTCCCAAATCGGTTTCTTTTCAGTAACAGAAACTTCCGTCAGCCGCTGCACTGCTGTTTGTCCGATGCCCCGCGGCGGAGTGTTGATGACCCGCAGGAGCGATATGTCGTCTTGAGGACGGTTCACGACTTTCAGATATGCCAGCACATCACGGACTTCCTTGCGGTCAAAGAACGATTGCCCGCCGATAAGAATATAGGGAATTTTAGCATTCCGCAATTCCATCTCGAATACACGCGGCTGGTCATTGGTACGAAACAATACGGCAATATCACGGGGCTGTACGGTTGCTTTTTCAATCCGTTCTTTAATCCGTGCAACAACCGTCCGCGCCTCCGTTTCACCGTCTTTACATTGCAGAATGACCGGTCTGTCGCCGTCATTGGGCGATACCAATTTTTTGCCGTGCCGCTGTTTGTTAAACGCAATTAAAGTGTTCGCCCAATGAATAATCGGCTGTGTTGAGCGGTAATTTTCTTCAAGGCGGACTATTTTTGCGTCCGTCCAGTCTTTCTGAAAACTTAAAATGTGTTTGACATCCGCCCCCCGCCAAGCGTAAATTGCCTGGTCATCGTCGCCGACAACGCATATATTCCGGTGCGGCAGTGCCAAACCTTTGACGATGCGGTACTGACTCATATTCGTATCCTGATATTCGTCAACGAGCAGATGGTCGAAGCGGGCAGATTCACTTTTTAGCACATCGGGAAATTTGCCGAAGAGTTCCTCGGTAACCAAAAGTAAATCGTCGAAGTCAACAGCACCGACGGTTTTCAGGGCATTTTGGTAGCGTCCGTACGCCAATGAAGCCAGATGGTCTTTTGCCGACCAGATAGATTGGTGAATGTTATCGGCGGTAATGCCTGCGGATTTCCACGTGCTGATTTTTGCGAGTAATTCTGCCGGTTTGAGGGCGGCATCCTGTACTTTAATTTCCTTGAGGACTTGACGGGCAACGGATTCTTGGTCGCCTCTATCGTAAATGGCAAACTTTTGCGGATAACCGAGTTTGGTGATATGCCGGCGCAGAATACGGACGCAAAGACTGTGAAAGGTCGATACTTCCGGCTTTGACTTTGCCGCGGCGGTTTGTTTTAATAACGCACCGATACGCTGCTGCATTTCTTTTGCGGCTTTATTGGTAAACGTTACAGCGAGAATACGGCTGGGCTGGATGCCGTGCCGAATGAGATTAGCAATGCGGTAGGTAACGACGCGGGTCTTTCCCGTACCGGCACCGGCAAGGACGAGCAGAGGACCTTTGAGTGTTTCGACAGCCGTTCTTTGAGCAACATTCAGGGACATATTATGCGGCAGTCTTTTATATGATTAAACACGGGCTGCCGTTGTTTGATAGAAATATAATTGGAGGACTGGTCGAGACAATTGCCTGAATAGTTGCTGGAACCGCAGATAATATCAAATGTTCAGGGATAAATCAATGCCGGAACTGCGTCTGACGCTCATTTTTGTCCGATTTGACTCTTGCGGCTCCGTCTGATAGAATCACTCTGCGATGAAATGTCCGCATTGCCATCAAGATAACGATAAAGTTACCGATACACGAACAAGTCCCGACGGAAGCGAAATCCGGCGAAGAAGAACGTGCGGAAACTGCGGGAAACGTTTTACCACTTTTGAACGTCCCGAAGCCGTCCAACGCCGCGTCGTCAAACGGGACGGGACCCGCGTGCCGTACAACCGGGAAAAAATACTTCAAGGATTGGAACGAGCCTGCTGGAAACGGAAAATCAGCGATGCACAAATTACCGGACTAATCACTCAAGTCGAAAAGGATGTTGAGTCAACGTTTGAAAAAGAGGTTGATAGCCGATTTATCGGCGAACGGATGATGCACTATCTTGCCGAACTCGACCAGGTTGCGTATGTCCGCTTTGCCAGCGTTTATAGGCATTTTGAGAGCGCAGACGATTTTATCAAAGAATTAACCGAAATACGCCGAAATCCTGATTGGGAGTGGTCAACAAGCGAATTGCTGCGTGACCGGTCGAAATAATGCCGTTAATGAACCGTTTAGCCGCCGTTTTTATTGCCGTTTGCTTAATGATAGCCGGTTCATCGCCCGTTCCCGGAGTTCAGGCGGCTGAACCGGATATTCCCGACCATTACACTTATGTACCGCGTAATATGTCGAAGCAGGGCGATTACAAAGTCGTTGTTGTCCCGGCGATAGATGCCCGGCAGGCGCGTTTAGATGCACAGACATATCACATCGGTTGGGATGCCGTTGAAGCACGTATGGGACAGTCCCGCGTAATGTATGACGTTTTACTGAAAAAGCGTGCGCCGTACATTCCCGGTACTCCGCCGGTAACCCGCCGTATCCCGAAAGAACGCCCCGCCCGGCAAGAAACCCCGCGCACACCATAACCGTTAACCGTTTTTGCCCCGCACCAATACGGAGACAGTCGAATGAAATCATTTTGCTTTGCCGCAATTCTTTCTTGTTTAGTTTTGTTTTGTTCAACCGTTATTTCAACGGGCTGCACTGCAAGTGAAGCGTCGGAACTTTCGGCAGCGTTCCGCCGGGCTGCCGACAAAGTTTTGCCCGCTGCGGTCAAAATTATCTCGCACGTGCAGACCTCCGAAGACCGGCAGATGATGCAGTTGCAAATCCCCGCATTGAAAACGCCGCCCGGCAGACGTAATCCCGGTGATAGTACCGGTACCGGTTCCATTATCGACCCCCAGGGAATTGTTGTTACAAATAATCACGTCATCGCCAATGCCCGCGAAATTGAAGTTGAACTCCCCGACGGCAGGCATTTTCTCGCAAAAAAATACAGACACGACCCGGAAACGGACCTCGCCGTTATTTGGCTTGATGTTCCGGCAAACGAAAAACTGCCTGTCGTCAAATTCGGCGACAGCGATAAAATGGAAATCGGCGATTGGGTTCTCGCCGTCGGCAATCCGTTCGAGTTAGACTCAACGGTCAGTGCCGGTATTATCAGTGCCAAAGGACGTTCGCTGAAAAAAGCCCGGCGTACCGAATTTCTGCAAACAGATGCGGCAATCAATCCGGGCAATTCCGGCGGTCCGCTTATCAATCTGGAAGGCGAAATGATAGGCATCAATACGGCAATCGCTTCCCGCAGCGGTTCGTATGAAGGCATCGGTTTTGCGCTGCCGTCGAATAATGCGCAATGGCTTGTCGAACAACTCGTTAAAAAAGACAAAGTCGAACGGGCTTGGCTCGGTGTTGATACAAAACCGGTTACGCCGCAGGAAGCCGCACGGCTGGCATTAAAACAGGCTGCCGGTTTGATTGTTGATTATCCGGTTCAAGGTTCGCCGGCGGAAGAGTCGGGACTGAAAACGGACGATGTCATTTTATCGTTTGACGGTAAAACCGTCAATGCGGTTTATCAACTGCAGCGGTTGGCGGAGCGGGCAGAAATCGGCAAGGAACACGAGATTATTTTTGTACGCGGCGGTAAAAAGTACAAGGTTGCCGTTGATGTTCGTCCATTACCTCCGGCGGCAGGTTTGCTGGAGGTGAATCAGGGCGGTGTGGTACATTACACGGACTCGCTGCTCGGTTTGCTGTTAGCGCAGACAACACCGCCGATGTTAGCCCGGTTGAATATCACAGGACAGCAGGGAATGTTGGTGCTGGCGGTACTGCCCGGCAGCCGGGCGGAAAAATTCGGTATCAACGTCGGTATGGTACTTACAAAAGTTGACGGTCAAGCGGTTCCGACCCGTAAAGATTATATTGCCGTTCGGGAAAAGTCCTCGCTCTCTGAAGGCATAACGTTAAACACCGTTCTTCCCGGAGGTCAGGAACAGCCGGTGGTGATTCGTCTGGAATAAATGCCGCAATGCTGTCCAGCGACGCTCTTTATCTGCGGATTGCAGCGGTTATGCGGATTATACCGGCAGGGGGTATGAAAAATCTTAAGATTTTTACCAAAATTCATTGATGAACCCCGTCCGTTTGCTAGTATTAGTGTCGGCTTGGGGTGACGTTTTGTTGTTAGTGTCTTTCCAACCGCAGCCTTTACAGCGAAAAACAATGACTAGAACTCCTTTTGCCGGTGTCGGAGTCGATGATTTGATTCATAATGCCGAACTTCGTACGGAGTTAGAACCGTACGTTGACGAATCGATTTTTCGCGTTCATTTCCGGCACCGGTCAATCCGTATCGAAAACGATTTTCTTGCCGGAATGCTTGACTGGGAGGTTTCACCGGTCGAACCGATAGCCCAATGGTTTGAGCCGGAATTGCAGATAGCCCCGCCGGAAACGTTGGGCGATGACGATTTGTCCGTTGCGTTAGATAATGTCATTCAGCGGTTTTTTGACAAGAAGATTATTCTTGATTTCACAAATCATCTCTCTGACCGGGAACTTTACACGTTGATATACCGGGACATTCTGCCGCTTCGGGAAAAGAATTTGCAGCACCGCAACGGTTATATGCACTGGGACTGTTCGTGCGGCGACGACGATTTATGGCTGCGTTATTATGCTTCGGACTGCGAGCGGGAGGAGTACGAAGACTGCAACGGCGGCGGATTGCCGCCGCGTGAAATCCCGCCGTACTACCGGGATATGCCTCTGCCGTCACTCTTGAGATAATAGGCTTGTTCTATAACCGCCGGTATTTACTCTATCAGGCTAAAATAATGAACAATGCAGAATGAACAATGAGAGAAAATGGATAACCGATGTCTTCATTATTAATTATTCATTAGACTTGTTCCGTAACCTTATATTGTCCATTCTCTGTTGAGGATAGCACAGACGGGTTTTGTCCGCAAGAGAT
>JAITQJ010000054.1 GCA_031288955.1 Planctomycetaceae bacterium
CTCAACAAACTGCCGGGCTTTCAAGCCGTTGATTTTCAAACGCAGCCCTTCCTCTTTTTCGGCATCATCTTTGCCGAGAGCAAAGATTCGCTCTCCGGCGGCAATACGGACGGCGGCAATTTGCGATAGACGGTCTGCTTTGGCGGCAGGGTCACTCGGCGGCGGGTTACTGCGGTCATTGAAACGCGCCAGCGTTCCCTGAACGTACAACCGAACATCTTCAACCGTTTTCGCTTCATCAAGCGAAGCAAGGTTCGGCGTTTCTACCGCCGTGATTTGCAGCGGTGCTTCGTCCTTCTTTTCCTCGGCAAACGCCGCTGCGGAAAGCAGGAACAAAAAAGCCGGAATAGCAAACAGGTATCGTTTCTTCATTGGTTTGTCCTTGTTTTATGGAGGGTCTTTTCGTCAGGACGGCAGCGGCAATGCTGCGACTTTTTTCCCGACGTTGAAGATATTGTAGCCGTTATAAAAAAAGAGTCAACAGAAAACATATAGATTTAATACGCTATACAGACTTGCCGGATATTTTAGATGCTTTGGGAATAGGAACGGATGAGTTGCCCGTAGTTGTGAAGACAGAAAATCTTGAAAATTGTCAGATGGCTGTTATAATGAGATTTTACCCCTAACGAATAATGTATTCTACTGAAAAGCCCCGGCGCGTTGTGTTGAAAATATCCGGCGAATGTTTTTGTCCGCCGAAAGAACGCGGTATCGCAATGTCCTCGGTGATGCACCTTGCCGAGCAAGTCGCCAAAGTTGCCCGAAACGGTGTGCAAATCGCTATCGTTATGGGCGGAGGAAATATCCTGCGCGGCGGACAATTCAAAGCCGCAAATGCGTCCATTCAAGAGTCAACCGCACACTATATGGGAATGTTGGCAACGGTCATTAACGGAATGGCACTGCAAGATGCGATTGAACTCGTTGGACAGCAAACCCGGCTGATGACGGCGTTTGCGATGGAATCGGTTGCCGAACCGTATATCCGCCGCCGGGCAGTGCGGCATCTGGAAAAAGGACGCATCATATTGCTTGCCGGCGGTACAGGCAGTCCGTTTGTAACAACGGATACCGCCGCAGCACAACGGGCTTTGGAACTGAATGCCGACGTGCTGCTGAAAGCAACGAAAGTTGACGGGGTGTATAGTGATGACCCGGAGAAAAATCCGCACGCCGTTTTGTATCCTGAATTAACGTATGACCAGGTACAGCAGCGGCGTTTACGGATTATGGACCAGGAGTCAATAGCAAAGTGCGGCGAGCATCAGATGCCGGTGATGATATTCAACTTCCGAACACCCGGTAATCTGGAACGCGCCCTGCAAGGCGAAAGAGTCGGAACGCTGATAAGTGAAAAATAACAGGACACAGCGCATTACGGCGGCGTTTTTCCTCTTGACGCTGCCGGTTGGTTTTCGTTATTATCCGCCGTACTTTTGCGGTATGTAAAAACGATGTTTCGGCACTTTTTCTCCATTTTACAGGGATACGTTGTCCTTTCGGCGGCGTTTGTCTTCGGGGAAGAACTGCCGCCGATACATTTCAATCTAAACGAACAGTGCGTTCCCGTTCAAAATGCCGATAGCGGTATTTATAGTTATCAAGTGCTGCCTGACGGACAAATCTTTCCCGACTATCTTGCTTATACCAATGCGTCCCGGCTCGGCGGTGTTTGGAATCACGATGAAGACCTCGGCTGGATTTGGGACATCAATCTCGGAGGGCGCAGCGGTCTGTTTCGTTACGGAAATAAAAGTGCCGTCCAGCCAGAAGGGTTTCAAATCGACATCGAAGGCAATGCGCATCTCCGTCTCGACTTAAATAATTACGGCGACGGACATTCAATGGATATGGATGCCAATGATTTTCGTTTCGGCGTGCCGTTTTCGTGGGGGAATAAGTTTCATCAAATTCGTACAGGGTATTACCATACAAGTTCGCACCTCGGCGACGAACGGCTTATTCGTTTGCTGGCAGGCGGTAGCGAACATCAGAGAATCAATTATGTCCGGGAAGCGTGGATTCTTGGTTATGCGTATAAACCGACACTGAATACCCGACTTTATGCTGAAGCCGATTTCGCCTTTGACACCGGTGAAGAGACGAAGCCGTGGCATTTTTTACTCGGAGCAGAATACAGTAATCCGTACCGTGCCGGCACTTTTGCCGGTTCGCCGTTTGCGGCAGTCAACGTGATGCTGATGCAGGAACATAATTACGACGGCAATATTACGGTACAGACCGGCTGGCAATGGCGGGGCAAATGCAATCAAATGTTCCGCATCGGCTTGCAGTATTTCGGCGGTGTCAGCGAGCAATACGAACATATCCGGCAGAACAGGGAACATAAATTCGGCATCGGACTGTGGTACGATTTTTAGAGTCATTAAAGGAGCGGGGAACGAAAAATGAAAAATGTCGTTTGTATGAAATGGGGAACGAAATTTCCACCGTCGTATGTTAATACTCTCGCCTCGATGGTCGGGAGGCACTTGCCGCAGCCGTACAGATTTATCTGTTTCACCGATGACGGCTCCGGTCTTGATAAGAAAATTGAAGTGCGTCCGCTGCCTGCGGTGCCGGCAATGGATAAACAAGTCGAAGGTGCGCCCGAACGGGGCTGGAGAAAATTAACCATTCTCGGCAGCAATCTGGGCGGCGATTTGTCAGGCAGTGCGTTGTTCCTTGATTTAGATGTCGTCATTCTTGATAATTTGGAGCCGTTTTTTACCGAAGCGGGAAAATTTATTATCGTCAAAGACTGGAATTTGAGCGATTCGGTCATCGGCAACTCGTCGGTATTCCGTTTTGAAATCGGTCAGCATCAGGATGTGCTGGATTATTTTCTTAACAACAGCGGCTTGGTACGCAAAGAACACCGCAATGAGCAGGCGTATCTTTCCTATTCGATGTACCGCAAGGGCATACTCACTTATTGGCAGCCGGAGTGGTGCCGGAGTTTTAAGCGGCACTGTTTGCGTTCCTTCCCATTGTGTTATTTTGCGGAGCCGAAGAGACCGGCGGAGGCAAAGATAGTGATTTTTCACGGCAACCCCAATCCCGATGCCGTCCAAAAGGGCTGGGTGGGACATTACGGTTTGCGTGCGGCGAGACCGGCAGAGTGGATTACGGCAAACTGGCGGTAGCGGAATGTTTACTCTTCCTGTACTTCGATGAGCGGTTCGGTGCCTGTTTCGGGAGAGAATCGGGCGAAACAAAAATCGTCAATGAGGTTGTGTCCCAGAACCGTACGGTTTGCCGACGGTGTTAACGAGCGGTAAATCAGGAATTGCTCCTTGCCGATTTGCACACGATAACCGGCGGCTTGGTCATCAGGGACACGTTGCAGATTTTCGCCGACTGTCAGGTGCCTCCAAAAATGCTGCCGGTTAAAACGCTGCGTGTCTAAATCGAAAAACAGCGGGGCAAATAACGATGCGCCGGCAGTGCATTGCCGAAGAACGAGTTGAGTGTCGTTTCTGTGAAATGTTCCGGCGGAGTTATCGTTTGTTTTGTCATCGGCAAGAGCAAGCGGCAGTATCCGGTACTGCTGTTTTTTCGAGCAATGCAGAACGGCTTGATACGATAAGGCTGCCGGTTTTCGGGGCATATCACCGTCGTGGATAACGGCATCGGCAAGCAGCATTACTTTATCTTTATGGTCGAGCAGAATACAGCGCTGCAAGCGGTAATCGTTATCAAGGGGTAAATCGTATTCCCGATAATCGCATTGTTTTTCCCGATGTGTACAAATTTGCGTCCAGGTACCGAGAGGCTGCAATACTTTTTTCCCTAGTTGAACACTGAAAGTCCAGAGTCCAAAAAGCAGCGGTTCTTTATTGACGGCGACATCGAGAATAATTCCCTGTTCGCCGGCACTTTGGTCATCAAAAGAAGCAGAAAGAAAAGCCATCGTCTATTGTTTGTAAAGAAGTAAAAATGAAGAGTGAAGTACAAAGGAACGTTCATTGTTTTCCTGTGGAAAAGTTTAACGAACGGCAGTATAAATTACAAGACATCAGCGGAAATTATTTTGCGGAAATCTGCCGCACAAACGAAAAAAGCCAAAGGCAGGATTGCTCCTGCCTTTGACTATCCTAACACCCTTCACCAATTCACCTACTTGGCGGCTTTCTCGCAAGGAGGAGCGAGTTTTTCGCAAGCCTTCGGAGCGGCTTTCTCGCAAGCAGCCGGAGCTGCCTTTTCACAGACAGCCGGTTTGGCTTTTTCGCAAGCCGGAGGTGTAATTTTTTCACAAGCCTTTGGGGCTGCTTTTTCACAAGCCTTCGGGGCTGCTTTTTCGCAAGCCTTCGGGGCTGCTTTTTCACAAGGTTGACACTGTGCTTCAGCACAAGGGGCACAATCGCTATGAGCGGCGAATACCCGCTGTAACAATGTTTCTGCCGAAGCATAAGAACCAACAAACACGACCAGCGAGGCAACCAACGCCGGTAACATCATTTTACGAGACATCTAGAAATCTCCTGTTGAGGTTGTAATGTGTTTCCGACGCTGTACGACGCATACAACATCGAGAGAACGACCTTTTTATAACTAACGGTGAACCCGCTTCGTTTTTACTAACCTATCAATCGTCTTTTTGCAGTGAAACTTAACGGTAAAAAAAACAAATTGACAGAAAAAACTCAATGCCTCAACCGGTAAACCGACACGACCGGCGGTTTTTCGCTAATCGTTATGCTCTGCCGATTGATACACACTGTCCTTCCGAGACTCTTATCGAAAAATAGACTCAAAGGTACGCAAAGAAAACAAGTTTGCCGTTATTTTAGGTATGAACGGCATAATCGTTAGGGTTTAACTAATTTACCTGAAGACTATTCCGCCGGTATGACCGAGTATATTTTTTGCAGACCGGGGGTGAGCGGAACAACCGGCGCAGCATCCGGTGCGAATATCGACAGCACTGCCTGATACGAAACCGCCTGCCGCTTGTTCCCCGCCGGCATATACGCTGTCATTACTATTTCGCCCTTGCTGTTTTCCGTGTACATAAAAGCATTCTTCCAAAGTTCGTCCGTCCAAAAAACCGCCCCGTCCGGCTGTAATCGAAAATGTACCACACAACCCGTAAAAGGTATCGGCTGCCGGGGCGATTCGACAATCGTTGACGGCACAACAGTCAAACGAAAATTATCGACTATCCGGTGAAATAACGCCGTATCAAGCGAACCCGACGCAATTTTAACGCTGCCTTCTGCCGTAAATTGAGAAGTACCGAACACGGCGTGCTTTATCGTCAAATCCGCAACCGTACCGGTAATCGCAAAACGGGTATAAGGCTTCACCAGCGGAATCAGGCCGAAGTTTTTCAGCGTTACATTATCGAGCCGCACCGCTGCGCTGCGGGGATTGGTGTTGTTTAATGTAACAGAAAAACGGCCGCTGAAGTCTCCGCCGGTGAACGGTTCAAAGGCACGGCAAAACACCGCCGCTAAACCGCACGGTACCCCTTGTTTGCCTGTCTGTAACGTTATTTCCAATGTATCGCCGGCAAGCGGACGGACAAACGACAACTGTTCCGTTTCCGTCTCACTGATACCTTTTATCTGAAATGTCCAATCACTGCGGAAGGAATCGTTTGTCCGGTAAATGCTGCCTTGCACGAAACGGAACGTGTC
The DNA here is from genome assembly GCA_031288955.1 of Planctomycetaceae bacterium. Lineage (GTDB taxonomy): Bacteria > Planctomycetota > Planctomycetia > Pirellulales > Thermoguttaceae > WRKP01. Next base: position 5,646 of record JAITQJ010000054.1, read on the forward strand.
GTACTTTTCGCCCTTTTTTGTTGACGAATATCCGCTCACCGCAGCGAGTTTTTCGATAGAAATCTGTACCGGTGTCTCGGCGAGGAATTCAAAGCGGCTGACAATTTTATGAAGTATCTGCTGAACGGCAGCGGCAGAAGTTTCGCCGGAATAAGCATCGAGTTTGATAAGAGCCGTGTCGAGATTGATTTGCCAATAACCGCTCTCCGGTTCAAAGGACGGAAAAATACCGGCAAAACCCTGCAAGAAATTCTGTAAAAAATCTTGCTTTTTTGCTGCGGACTCTTTGACGCTGCGATTTAACATAATGCCCGGAAAGCGTTCATTCAATTTACCGCCGGTAACATAGCCGATGTCAATTTGCGGGGCAATAAATACCGTGTTATCGTTGTCGTAAAGTTGGACGCGGCAGAGCCGGACGGTGTTGGGCGAGCGGTATTCGAGAGAATCGATAGACCAGTGCAGACCGGTTTGGACGGACAAGGCGTACTCAAAGCGGCGTGCATTGTCAGGCAGTTTGCGCAACACGACCGCGCCGATGACGGCGAGTGTCAGCATCGGTCCGAGCAGATAAAAAGTGCCGAGCGCAAGGAACCGCCGGGTTTGTTCGTGCAACTGCATAACCGGATTATGCGTTTTCCCCCTGTCGCGGTCAAGAGCAATCCCTTACTTTTTCTGCCAAACCCGCACGTAATCAATGTAATACGACTGCGGCAGTTTACTCTGGTCTATGCCCCTGTCATCGCCCCAGGCACCGCCGAACGCCAAATTCAGTATCAGATAAAACGGCTTGTCAAACGGATACTGTTCGTCGCCGATACCTTCATTCTTATACGTGTACATCTTTTTATCGTTGAAGTAAAAGTCCATTCTGTCCTTAAACCATTCGATAGCGTAAACGTGATACTCGGTACTGACCGTTGTGCATTTCGTTGTCGTTCCGCTAAACGGCGGTCCCTTTTTGCTTGCGCTGGTGTGTACGGTAATATGAACCGTATCCGGCTCCCAGCCGACGTGTTCCATAATGTCAATTTCGCCGCAGTGGGGCCAACCCTTACCTCGATTTTCATTCGGCATCATCCAAACGGCAGGCCACGTGCCTAAACACAGCGGCAGTTTTGCCCGGACTTCGATGCGTCCATTGTCCCAAAACCCTTTTCCCTGCGTGTGCAGACTTGCCGAAGAAATCGTGCTGATACCTTTTTCAAAGCCTTTGACACCGACTTTGAAATGCTCTTTTCGGGCAGTGATGACGAGGCTGCCGTCTTTGACTTCGGCATTTTCGAGACGCTCTTTGGTGTAATACTGCAATTCCTGATTCCGGCAATAACCTTCTTCATAACCCCATTTTTCGGGATTAGGCAATCCGGTGTAATCGAATTCGTCAGCCCAGACGAGTTTCGTAAAAGTACCAGACCCGCCGGCAAACGGTTTCGGGTCTTCTGCTGCTGCAACGGCAGCAAATAATAGGAAAATCAATGCGGCGGTAATGTGTTTCATCTTTTAGTCTCTTTCTGATAAAGGATACGTTACAGAAATTATAGCCTCTTTTGAACGCCTTGACAACCTAAAAACAGAAGTATAGAATTCCGGCAGTTACCGACGTTCAGTGAAAATTCGATGAAAAACATTACCCTCTTTTTGTTCATTTGCTTTTCAGTATCCCTCTTTGCCCAAGAGACCGCCGTCAAAGCAGTTCACGCACCGAAAATCAACTACTTTTCGCTGCGGGACGTGCAGTTGCTCGGCGGCGCAGCCAACGAGAGCGATTTCAAGCACATTCAAGACCTGACGCACCGCTATTTGCTGACTATCGAACCGGATAGACTCTGTTCGTGGTTCCGCAGGGAAGCCGGATTAACGCCGAAAGCCCGACCGTATCCGGGCTGGGAATCCGACCACGGCTACGTCATACCGGGACACATTCTCGGTTTCTATCTGTCATCAATGGCAATGATGTACGAAACGACCGGCGACCCGGAAATCATCAAACGTCTCGAATATACGTTACAGCAACTCGATGAATGTCAAAATGCCGGTGAAGACGGTTACATTGGGGCAGTTGTCAACGGCAGGTTGGCTTACGAAGATGTTCTTGCGGGCGATTACAAAGTCGGCGGCGGTTCTTTTGCTGGAAGAAACGAACCGACGTACATTATGAACAAAATCACGCTCGGCTTGTACGATGTTGCAACAAAATGTGATTTACCGCCGGCGAAAAAGATTCTCGTTCGCTTTGCGGACTGGTTCGGCGAAAATATCATTGATAAAATTGACGAACCGGCGTTACAAAAACTCCTCATCTGCGAACACGGTTCATTCAGCGAATCGTACATTGACGTTTATAAGTTGACCGGCGATAAAAAATATATCGAATGGGCGAAGCGGCTCAATGATTTGCGGATACTCAATCCGCTTTCCGAAGGTAAAGATATGCTTGCCGGCTGGCACGCCAACTGTCAAATTCAGAAAAATCCCGGTTTTGAAAGCGTTTATCGTTACACCGGCGAGAAAAAATACACCGATGCCGCCCGATTTTTCTGGAAAACGGTGGCTGCCGACCATACCTGGATATTCGGCGGAAACAGTACGACCGAACACTTTTTTCCCAAAGCGGAACTGGACAAGCGGGTTCAGCAAAACGGCGGAGCGGAATCGTGTAACTCCGTCAATATGCTCCGCCTGACCGAAACGTTGTACGAGGACTATGCCGAAGCGGAAAAGATTGATTTCTATGAACGTGTTCTCATCAATCATATTCTCGGTGCTTACGAACCGGAGCGGGGAATGGTTGCCTATATGACGAAAGTTCAGCCCGGCGGCTTCAAAACACACTCTACGGAATACGATTCGTTTTGGTGCTGCACCGGAACCGGCTTTGAAAGTCCGGCGAAGTTCCAGAAAATGATTTATGCTTACGATGACGAGGCACTCTACGTCAATCTTTTCATTCCGTCAACGCTGCATTGGAAAGACAAAGGCGTTAAATTGACGCAGAAAACGAAAATACCCGACGAAGAACAGACGGTCTTGGAATTGCAACTGGACGAACCGAAGGAATTGACGCTTAAAATCCGGCTTCCGCATTGGGTCGAAGCGGGCAAAATGCAAATAGTGTTGAATAATGAACAAGGGGTAACACACGGAGGGTATCAGACCTCCGATGACTCCCGCTTTGTTACGATAAAGGGGAAATTTAAGTCCGGCGATAAAATCGTTGTGCAACTTCCGATGCGCTTGACGGTAACGCCGCTTTTGCCTTCGGAAAAGTTTGTTTCGTTCTCTTACGGTCCCGTTGTTCTTGCGGCACAATACAATTCAAGCGATTTGAAAAAGAGCGACTATTGGGACAAACACGACCATTGGGGACAACGGAAAAACGTTGTCCATCAGATTCCGCTTGAACGGATTCCGATGCTCACCGGTACGCTGGACGAAATAGCGAAAAAGACGCAAAAAGTTTCCGCTTCGCCGCTCCGTTTCAAAATTGAAGGGACGGATTACACGTTGATTCCGTTCAACCGGATTCATTACAGTCGGCACATCGTTTATTTTCCGCACGGCAATTCAGAGGAATTTCAGAGCCGAAGCGGTGAGGCAGCAGAACAACAGAGCCGCAAGCGTAAAATTGCGGAAGAACTTGACCGCAAAACGGTTGACAGGGTCGTGATTGCCGATGACGAATCGGAGAAGCAACACAAAATCGAGGCGGTCAATTCTGCCAAGGGACCGAATTTTGGACAAACGTGGCGGCACGCGGAGAAGGGCGGCTATTTTATGTACGAAATGAAGTGCCTGCCGGACAAGCCGCTGGAATTGTATTTTCTCTTTGACGGTCGGGATTCCGGTACCAGAACGTTTGCGGTGCAGATTGACGGCAAAACGATTGCAACGCTCGACCATTCCAAAGCGGTGGGTAATGAACTGTATCCGTTCACGGTTGCGATTCCGCCGGAACTGACGCAGGGCAAGGAAACGATAACGGTCAAGTTGCAAGCCCGGCGCGGACACACCGCCGGCGGCATATTCGACCTGCGGGTGTTGAACAAAGAGCATTGAATATGATGTTCGGCGAGACTTAAGCCCCCGCGTGTGCAGACTTGCCGAAGAAATCGTGCTGATGCCTCTTTAGACTCTTTCTGACAAGGGATATGTTGCAAAAATGATAGCCTCTTTTGCCCGCCTTGACAACCTAAAACAGAAGTGTAAAATTTCGGCAGAACAATTTGTTTGAAAAAACAAAGAAAGCCATTTACAATGACGACTGACAGAGAACGCGGATTTCGCAGCACCAAAGTTGTTTTTTTGCACACATTTCCCTGTGGTTCGCACGGTACGATTGTCGAAATCGTTGCCGAACCGGAATTGCAGGGACGGCTGATGGGTATGGGACTGTTTGCCGGTACACGTTTTCAACTTTTGCAGGGCGGCAAACAATCGGCATTGCCGCTGATTCTTGCCGTTGGCGACACCCGTATTGCCATTGGACCGGAAATCGCACAAAATGTCCTCGTTGAGGAGTAAGTACGGACACGGTTCGGCACGTTAAATGACCGCATCAAGGAGTTTTAACACTGCTGCAAGAAAAACCGCACGGCAGCAGAATTCATCTTGCATTATTTTGTTAAAAATGTTAAATTCATATAAATAGGGTTATTTTAGCGCATTATTTCACCTAACACGGAGACTTTATGGCATTGAGGAGGTATGAACCGCCGAAAGCGAAAAAAGACAGACAGCGAATCAACGAGATGATTCGCGTCCCGCAAGTTCGGGTTGTTGCCGAAGAAGAGGACGGTGATAAACAACTCGGTATATTAGACACTGCCGATGCTCTGAATATGGCACGCAGTACCGGTCTCGATTTAGTCGAGGTGGCTCCCGACAGCAAACCGCCGGTGTGCCGGATAATGGACTACGGTAAGTTCAAATATCAGCAAAAGAAGCGGTCAAGCAAGCAGCACGTACATCAGACGAAACTCAAAGAAGTCTGGCTGCATCCGAAGACCGGCGCAAACGATTTGATGGTGAAAGCCAACAAAGCAAAAGAATTTTTAGCGAACAAGGACAAGGTGCAGATTACCGTTAAGTTTCGCGGTCGTGAACTCGCACACATTGACGAAGGGACAAAGGTACTGAAGCAGATGCTCGTTTTGCTCGAAGATGCAGCGAAGGTTGACTCTCCCCCGAAAAACGCCCAACGCAGCGTCGTGTGCATCGTGTCGCCGAAATAGTGATTACCGTTCAATGCGGACGCAAACGGCAGAAACTGCCGGCGACGGTTCTAATATAACCGTCATCCGTTCACGTTGAATTCCCTGCGAAACGAGGTAATCCCAAACTGCCGCCGAACGGGAATAGGTTAAGTCCAGGCTGCGGCGGTACTGCGTCTTTTCGTCCGCTGCCGTTTGTACGGTTATTGTTATCCGCTGGGCGGAAGCGGCAGTGTCCGCCTCTTTGAACGGTATAGAACATTGGCTAACAAAATTATCCAGCGTTTGTTTCGCCTCGTCCGTCAGTTCGTCGTGTCCCCAAGGAAACGGAATGTTAAATCCCGCCCTTGAGAGCAACGGCTTCGCGGGTTTCGTTGTCATCGGCACGCTGCTGGTTTCAGGGGTACGCTGTCCAAAGAGTCCGAAACTGCCGCGTATCGATTCCGTTGCCGACTCGACTTTGCTTTGCTCAACGGTACTGACCGCATAAAGCATCACGAAGAAGCAAAGAAGCAGCGACATAATATCGCCGTACGTCAACGCCCAATTGTGATTCTCGTCGTCCATTATGCTGCCCTGCTTTCCTGTTTTTCAATTCCCGCATCCGCCGGCAGAACGGTTATCTCTGACGGAGCGGCAATTTCCAATTCCGGTAAAGTCCAACCATCCGTAAAGAACGTTTGTAACTTCATTTTAATAATCTGCGGATGTTCGCCCGTTTGAATTCCTAACACGCCGCATAACGTCATTTCACGGATTTTTAGTTCCGCTTCGTTGAGTTGTTTCAACTTTTCGGCAATCGGGATAAAAAACAAATTCGATGCCAGCGTTCCATAAAGCGTTGTCAGAACGGCAACTGCCATACCGGGACCGACCGTTTCGGCATCAAGCCGGGTCAGCATTAACACCAATCCGATGAGCGTACCAATCATTCCGAATGCCGGTGTGCAGCGGGCATAGTTCTGAATCACGTTACGTCCGCATTGGTGCCGGGCATTGACGGCTTCGATATTTGCCCGGACGATTGTTTCGACATCTTTCGGCGACAATCCGTCCACAGCAAGTTGCAAACTGTTTGCGAGAAAACGGTCTTCGAGTACGGCTGCCCGGTCTTCAAGAGCGAGCAATCCTTCACGGCGGGCGGCTTCGGCAAGCGAAACGATTGTGTCAGCGGTCTCTTGCGGATTCATTCCGTTTTCGGCAAAACTTTTTCGTATGTACGCGGAGGTTTTGAGGAAAATTTTGAGCGGAAAAGCGGTCATTACAGCGGCGATAGTTCCGCCGAAGACGATGAGCAGAGAGGGGGCGTTAAAAAACGGTACCCAACTATCGGGACTGCCGAGAACGACCGCCAAAATAATGAGCGCAAGACCGAGCAAACTGCCGATAAGGGTTCCCATATCCATAGTACCACGCAAAAAACGGTATCACTGATACAATCGGCATAATTCGCTGTAATATCCGTTGCGATAAGAATAAGCGGCACTGTTTGTCTGTTTTGCCTAAATTACAAGAGATATGTTTTTTTGACTTACGCTTTTCCATTTTCGGAAAAGCGTAAGTCCCTTTTTTACGGAACAGTTTCGGTTTCGTTCCCGTCTCTGCTTGCCGCACTCATCAGCAATACGGCAGATACCGCTTCGCTGACAAAATGTACCGAACCATCGCAGTACACAAAGTTTCCCCCGCCGCTGTGATTGCTGCCCCAAGGACCGACACCCTGACCGCCGCAAATGCCCGCCAACTGACCACTGCCCTGAACAACGGCGTAATTTGCCGTATCCGGTGTTCCGTCCGGCTTGTTGAACGTCATCGGCAATGTCGTTCCGTCCGGCTTGCTTTTCCCGTAATTGAGCGGCAGGTTGTACGAAACACCTTTACCGCTCACCATTGGAAGTCCGGCTGCAGAATTCATTGTTCCTCTTGCCCAATCGTAATGTCCGCCGAATCTATCCCACGAAATCTCGCCGATAAGAAACGTATTCGACGTTCCATCTATGATAGAAGCAAGCGTCAAAAGACCGTTCAATACAATCGCACCGGAATCCGCAATCGGTCCTACCGGAATGGTCATCGGTCCCATTGACAGCGAGTAAGTCGAATTCTCTTCATTCACCGGATAATACTCATCTGTTACAGGATTTTGTCCCAGCGCACCGGCAACACCGTAATAGTGAGACGCATATTTTTTGACAGGCTGTCCGGTATCGTCCGTATAACTGCCTAAATCACATTCATCTTTGGCGGCACTGGGGCAAAGGAAAAATGAAATCTTGTACTGTCCCATCGTGTTGCGTTCGTCATCGCTGAGCGAATCCTGATTAAGATTCACGAGGTCTGCCGTTGCCGCTTGTTCTGCATAAGGCAAAAGCCGGACACGGAAACACGCCGTCTGCGGACGCAGTTCATTCGGAACCGTTTCACCGGCGCGAGCGTAAGCACTCTCCGGCGGCAGTGTTCCGCGTGTATCGTGGTGATTATGCACAGCGATACCGGATTGTTTCAGATTGTTCGTGCAGGACATCCGCCGCGCCGCTTCCCGTGCCGTCTGGACGGCAGGCAAAAGCAGCGCAACCAAAATGCCGATAATCGCTATCACAACGAGTAACTCGACTAATGTAAAGGCTTTTTTCAT
>JAITQJ010000067.1 GCA_031288955.1 Planctomycetaceae bacterium
AGTCAACTGTATGCCGATTCACGCCAACAATGACCGCGGTAGACACCGCCGTAACCTCTTCGCAAAAGCACCGCAATATCCGTGCCTGTTTTTGATGACTTAACCTGTGATAACGCATAGACTTATAGTATATCTACACGTGAGATGCTAGGCAAGAGCCATCGACAATTATCAACAATACATATCAAAACAGTACGGCAAATACACTTACCGCATTTCAGGCTGTTAGTGAAACGCTGATCCCCATTAAGTAACGGCTAAAGGGGTTGTGACTTTAGACTAAAGATTATTCCCGTAGTCCGCAAATTAAGATACCTAACGTGTGCAAACAGTTTGATGTTGAATACATCAGTCTTAATATAATGGTCAAACACCTTAATGTTCGCTTGGTACTAGAAGAACTTCTCTAAACCAGATACGGTATTCAAATACAATTTTTGCTTTACGGCAAACTACACAGACATTCCCGTACTAATGTGAATGTCTGTGGTAGTCGACTCCGTGTTTCTATCTACTCATCGGCACCATCACCACTTATGAGCGATATTGCCGCACTGTCCCGTTCGGTGTTGTACGCTTTTAGAGTCTTGTATGTACCGTCATCGTTCGGGATACCCCACCATTCAAGTCCGTTTACGCTCGCTCCGCAAATCACCGCTGCGGCAGCCGACGGAGTGTTGAACAGATGGTCACGTGTAAACCGGTTGTCTGCGATGACTCCTTGTTCGGTCAACTCTTCCCGCAGTCTCTTTGTACTTGCCGGTATGCTTTCCGTGACCGTTGGACTGATGGTCGATTTTTCAAAAACAACAAAACCTTCACTGGTAGGCTGTCCCTTCGCATCAAGAGTACCTCCTTTAGTGATTACGAACACGTCCGGTGTTTCTGATGGTGTCGTAATGAGTGGCGGAATTACAGCCCGTAACGGCTCAAATAGGGGGTACCCTAATGTCCCAGCCAGCAGTTTAATACTTTCAATAAAGTCGTCCGCTACAATACGGTTATGCTCATTGATGTGAGGGTTCTGTGTTATTGGCTTGTTCGCTATCTGATACCGCCCCATCTGCGTTGCGATTTCGATGAGACGGGTTTCGATATAGTAGATGTGTGTTTTGCTGAAGTCCGTATCGTTTCGACAAAACACAACGGCGTACTTCCAAAAATCTTTAGATACGCGGTGATTGGCTAGCCGAACGGCGATGTCGCAATCGGATTGTCCGATGTACACCATCGGGCGGTCTTTGTCATCTTCGCCGAAGAGGATATAGACGCACGCCTTATCACGGCAGGTTTCGCTGCCTTTATCAGGCAGAGTGGGCAAAAACTTTGCAGCCCGGCTTCTGGGTATTTTGAATGCCATACCCTCACGATTGCGTAGGGTAAGATGGATAGCACCCGTTACTGTACCGTCAAGGAGGCACAAGTCCATTACAATAGGGCGAATATCAGTCATTTGGTTTCCTCTTGGTTAATGTTTAGGCGGGAGTACACCGTACATCACGGGAAGTACGGCGGAAGGTGAAAGGTAGTGGAAGTTAGTCATCGTTTTTTATACGGTGTTCCACAGAAAATATAGGAAAACTGAACGGATACCTCCATACTTTCCCCTGTGCTGCTTTGGCTGCCCCTATTATCGGAAACACAAGAGAGATACTGACGTATAGGGTAACAATTATATTCGGGATTGTATGGAGGAGGAAGATTACGAAAGGCTCGTTGCCGACAACCGCTAAACTACGAACACTACTGTATTGTAGAGCAATTTCGACAGCATAGAGTAATACGGTTATAATACACAGTAATATCACACTGCATATCCAGTTCATAATAATTTTTCCGTGTGCGTCCACAAAATCATCCCCATCTTTTGCTATCATCCATAGAATAAAGGATAGTGGAAAACATAACAAAGCCATAACGTGCATCAGTACGCAGTTAGTATTCGGTGTCATACCAATCTGAACAATGTAGGGAACGACTGCGGACGGTACTGGAGCAGGAGCAGATGCTGATTGTTCCGGCATTTTTGCCGTACAGAATATAATCCCTTGCGCTCTACCGGCGATGGTTTCAACTCCGTTGACCCGGATTTTAGTTTCCTGCGTAATCACACCGTCTGCTGCCATTTTGAACAGTGCGTCTTTTGTAACGTCGACGAATTGCCCGTTGCTTTCAACTTGAATTGCTGCCATTGGTATAAAAAGGTTGGAGACGGCTTGGATGAGGTAATTGGGTGGTGCGTTTTGTTGGTTAGTGAAAGTGCCGCCCGTAATAAAACGGGCGGCGGTGCGGAGCGGCTTATTTGGTTTTGTAGCCTAGTTTGCCGATGAGTTCCTTCAGTTCCTTCTCCAGTTTGTACTCATCGACGGAAGCGAACTTCTTCTCATCATAGGTACACTCGATAGTGCTGCTGCCGTATGAGGATACGTTGACGTTGACTTTGTCGATGACGGGGTGCTTGAGACCGCTCTCGATAATCTTCTTGGGGTCCGGGAAGTCCACGCTGATTCTGATGCTCTTTGACATAGTTTTGGTTCCTTTCAAAAAGGGGTTATGGTAATCAGTCGTTGTTGACTGACGCACTCAATTTAGCACGGGAATAATTTAATCAAGTCCCTATTTTCAAAATTTTTCAAAAATAATCCCGATTTTGGCAAAGAACGGCAGACAGTCCGTCAAATAAGACGGAAACGTCACGTTGCCTCAAGATGAGTCGCCACTCCGCACCACCAGAGAACCGCTGTGTACAGCGATAATACGTCAAAGACGTACCGGAACTCACAAGCCATCTCCGCGACGCTTCCTTATGGAAACGCACGTTGAGATAGTTTATTCCGCTCCCAACCGGAAAACCGGATGGTGCTTGGGAGCAAAACAGGCAAACACTTGCGAACTAAACCAATTTACGGGAATTATAAGTCTTCATCTACTGACTGTCAATCAGTCTAATCCAAGACCAGATAACGTGTTATGTGTTTTTGAATTTTTCTTCTTGCATAAATTATTTTTACGGTATACTTCAGGAAACACCGCCAGATTATGCTGAAACACCTAGATTTACGTAATTTCCAGAATCACCGAAAACTCCACATCGACTTCGGGAAAATCACCACGATTACCGGATGCAGCGATAGCGGTAAATCGGCGATTATCCGTGCAATTCAATGGCTGTGCTTCAATAACCTACGAGGCAGTTCATTTATCACGCACGGGCAAGACAAGTGTCTGGTATCCGTCGAAATAGCGGATTACGGCAGCGTTTCCCGAATCAAAACTCCAAAACGGAACTCCTACATTTTTGAAGACGGCGACCGTGATGCGGTGGGAGCCGATACCGGCGGCACAGCCGCCAGCCCGCTTGCAATGTTGCACGTCTGTTGATAAAATGTTGCCGTATCAGTGGACTTGTTATGGCTGGCTGGAACTGCCGAAGTTTGATTTTGTTAGACTTATGCAGTTTGCCTATTTTTTAGTTACCGGACAAGTCTATTAAAAGAAAGGAACATGTCTAATGGACGTTTTGCTAATCGTTGCCCATCCGAAACGGGACAGTTTCAATCACGCTCTCGGCAAGTCAGCAATTCAAGCATTGGAGCAACTCGGTCATACGGTTATCTTTCACGACCTTTACGCCGAACATTTTGACCCCGTTCTGCCGGCAGATGAAGACCGGATTGCCGAAGAGGAATTGCCGCAAAACATCAGAGACTATCTTGCCGACCTGCGGAAAGCGGACGGTATTATTATCGTTCATCCGAATTGGTGGGGTAGTCCGCCTGCAATTTTACGCGGCTGGATTGAACGTGTGATTCGCACAAATTCCTGCTACAATTTTTCGCCGCAGGGTCCCGTTTCGTACATCGGAGGAAAAACCGTACAGATATTTTCGACATCTAACACGCCTTTCAATGTGGAGCAGGAAGTGTACGGCGACCCCGTCGGCGTGTTTTGGAAAACCGTCGTCTTCGGCGTAATCGGTTCGCAATCTTATGAACGCCGCAACTTCGATTCAGTCGTCGTCAGCACACCGGAAAACCGGCAGAAATGGCTAACCGAAGTCAGCGAAACGGTCTTGCGGCGATTCGGGCATAAGAATACAGAAAATTCTGCCTAACCTGCCGAATCCGAAAAATTAGTTTAACCATTGAAGCACGTTATGCCGATATTAACGATGGTAGAGATGATAGAGGCATAATTATAGTGTCTCAATTCCCAGACCTTGACGGCAATGTCGAAAAAAACGTTGTACATTTTGATTACGGTTTTGGCAGTCCTTGTTTTTTGCCCCGGCAGCGGTACGGTTCTGTATGGACAAGACTCTAAAAATGAACCGACGCTCGGACAGCGTTTCAAAAATGCCTTCAAAAATATATTCAGCGACGACGAAGAGCATCACCATAACAGCACTGATGTTAAAATCGGTGCTGCCGTGCCTTCGGCGACACCGATGAAACCGCCGAAACCTATCACCGCCGCTGAAGTCAAACAAGCCCAAAATATACAGGCGAACTCAGCAAACAGTCCCAAAGTTGCCTCAACACAGCGGGACGGCACCGCCCGCCATCAAAGTTCATCGCTTCGGACTTCGGATATTCCATCGAAACTTGCTGAACGGGCTGCCCAAAACGCAGGAGAAGATGAAGACGAAGAAACTGTCTTTAACCGGCTTCGGGCAATGCGGCAGCGGGTTTTTACCGCCGAATCGATTGACCCGCTCACTGAACCGGTTATCCGCACACACGCCGTTACTCCAACGGCGGCTGACACGACAGTACCGGATACAAATGACCCGTTCCTGACAGCAAGCAGAGCAGCCCAAACGGTGCCGGAAAATCAACAGGAAACGCAAACAGAATTACGGAAAAACACGGAATCAGTGAAAATGTCGGCAGTATCGGAGTCTGCCGTTCGCGGTACGAATGAAAAACGTTCGGAGAGTGCAAACCGGCAGACATTGCAAAAGATTCCGCGGAGAGATACGCAAACGGATGAGCCGAATAAAGCCGAAGAGGACTCATTACAGGGAACTCTTAAAGTCAATGCGGCAGAATATACCGGCGCAGACACAAACGATGCGGACAAAGGCGAAACGCGTCTGACGGTTAGCCCGCGCTTGGAATTGACGACCGAAGGTCCGCCGCGAACGATTGTCGGTCAGGAAGCAGCATATAAAATCCGAATCACGAACAGCGGCAATGCAGCGGCTGAACAGGTTTCATTGACCGCTGAAGTACCGAATTGGATTGAAATTCGGCAGGCGGAAGTAACCGGCGGTAAAGCGGTTACGGTGCCGCGTGATGACAATCCGCAGATTTCGGATTTAACCTGGAAAGTCAGCCGTATCGAAGCGGGAAAAAGCGAACTTCTCGTTTTGCGGCTGATTCCGCAGCAGCGTAAAACCGTTGACTTGCGGATGAAATACGATTTTTACCGTCCGACGGCGGTGGCAAAAATCGAAGTTGAAGAACCGGTGCTGACGATGGAACTGCAAGGTCCCGACGAAGTGCTTTGGGGCAGCGAAGTGCTTTATGCACTGATTGTCCGCAATACGGGCAACGGTAATGCCGAAGAGGTGCATTTGGAACTCCTGCAAACGGGTTCGGATATGAAGGCGTGTGTTTTGCCGGTATTACGTGCCGGTGAAGAACAGCCGATAGAGATTAGAGTTTGGACGGGGAAGCAGGAACATATTGACATCAACGTTCAGGCGAACGGTAAATACAATTTGAAGGCGAACATTGCCAAGCGTATCAGTGTCCGCAGACCGAATCTCGAACTGCGGGTGGATACACCGTCGATTCTGTTTCTCGGCAATACGGCGGAGTTTGCGCTGAATATCCGCAACAACGGCAATGCGGCGGCGAAAGATTTTGAAATCAAATCGCAGGTACCGCTCGGAACACAATTTGTTTCGTGCAGCAACGGCGGCGAATATGACCCGCAAAAGAGTCAGGTGGTTTGGAAAGTTCAATCGTTGGCGGTCGGCGAAACCTTTGCGGCGAAGATTGTGTGCAATCCGAAGACCGAAGGCGAGTGCAAGTTGGATACGGTTATTTCCGACCACGGCGGAGTGTTAGCAGAAAACAGCGGTTCGTTTATTGCTGAAGCGGTTGTGGCGTTGAAGTTGGATGTTGATAAGCCGCAGCGTCCCGTTGAGGTCGGCAAGGAAGCGGTTTATACAATTTGCATTAAGAACGAAGGCACGAAGACGGCAGAAAACGTTGAGGTGTCGATGGTTTTTGACTGGGGACTGGAGCCGATAGATGTCGAGGGCGGCGATGCGTTTTTCAACGGCGGTCAAGTGTTATTTGATAAAAAACCGTCGATACCGGCGGGACAGGAATTGGTGTTTAAGGTGAAGGCGAAGGCTGACCGGGCAGAAAACATTCGAGTCCGAACGGATGTCGTTTGCAAAGCCTCGAACGTTCATCTCGTCAATGAACACGCAACGTATTTTTACGAAAAGAAAAAATAAAAACGCAAGATGAAGCCGGTGGTTTCACGAATTAAGTCCCGAATTCCAGCCGAACGGCGAACGTTCAATCGCACTGACACGAAAAACATTTGAATAACGGGTAATCGTGTAATCAAGGGACTTTTTACCTTCACGCTGCTTTTTTGACCTTGACAGGGGCTTTAAGATTAAAAAGACCGAATAACTCGTCCTGATTCAAACCGTTTGATGTATTCAACCCTTGCGCTCCCGACAGTATCGTTTCTGCTAATTGACGTTTCTCCTCCAACACGCGGTTAATCCGTTCCTCAACCGTGTCCGTCGATATGAAACGTGTTACCGTAACCGGTCCCGCTGCTCCAATCCGATGCGCCCTGTTTATCGCCTGGTCTTCTATTGCCGGATTCCACCAACGGTCAAACAAAAACACATACTCCGAAAATTGAAGATTCAAACCAACACTGCCCGCCCCGTAACTCATCAATATCACGTGTACATCCTTATCCTCGCGGAACATCCGTATCATATCGTCCCGCTTGTTTTGCGGTATCTTGCCGTGATATTCCGCTATGCCGAAACGTCCTAAATGCGATTTCAACCAGTACAAAGTCTCAACCCATTGGCTAAAAATAATTGCCTTGCGTCCGCTTTGAGACACCTCTTCCAAGTCCGCTTCAAGCCGCTCCAACTTGGCACTTTCTCCCGTCGCGGGGTCAAAGTTGCAAATCTGTTTCAAACGGATTATCAACTCCAGCACTTTCGGTATCGATACCGAATCGCCGGCTTCGGACAACCGCAGAACGCCTTCGTCTTCCGCCATTTTGTACGTCTCGGCTTGCTGCGGCGTTAAATCCAAAACCGCATCGCGTATCAACTTCGGAGGCAATTCCGTCATCACTTTGTCTTTGGTACGGCGCAGGATATGTCCGCCGACAATACGGCACACTTCGCTCGGTTTCAAACCGGATTCCAAATAACCGGGAGAAAGAAACTCGAAAATGCCGACGAGGTCTTCCTGCGAATTTTCAACCGGCGTACCTGTTAAAGCCCAATTTCTCCGCCGCGCAATCGCTCTTGCTGCTTGCGATGTCGCATTGCTCTTATTTTTAATCCGCTGTGATTCATCGAGGACAACTAAATCAAATTGCAGAGATTGAGGGTTATCAATATCATCGAAAAATTCTCTGTCCCGATTCAGGAGTTCATAATTGACGAGCCGTACAGGAATGTTCGGCAGTTGCCAGAGCCATTTCCGCCGGGAAGTTGAGCCGTCAATTAAAGTAACAGGAACTTCGGGAGCCCAGAATGCAAACTCGCGCTGCCAGTTGCTTATCAGCGGTTTTGGACAAACGAGCAGCACGTTGCGGATACCGCCGGTACGCAATAAAAGGCGAATTGTTGTAATCGCCTGCATTGTTTTGCCCAGTCCCATCTCATCGGCAAGAACGGCAAACTCGGCACTGTAAAGGAACGCAATGCCTTGCCGCTGATACGGAAACGGCTCGAAAGGCATTTCCAATGTCGGTAAATTCAGTATCGACTCAATCGGCGGCTGTAAAATATAACTTAACCGGTCGCGGATTTTAATCACATCGCGGGGAACGTTGATTCGGGTTAACGTTTCAATATCCGGTTTCTCTAATACCGCATCATTATTAGCCGCTGCCTTAATGCCGGCGGGAGCCGTTTTTGCTGCAAAATCGGTACCGGTGTTTTCGCCGGGCGATTCACCGGTAATCTCACCGGCAGACGCTTCTGCCGTCTGTAATTCTTCAGGGGATTCCGTATGTGTTGTATCTTTTCCAGTTTCGTAAAAGAACCAACTGCGGGAATTGACGGGTATTTTTGCGGAAACGCTGCCGGAAAGCAGGATACGGACTTTTTGCCCGCTCTGCAATAGACGGCTATAAACTTCGATATCATCGTTCCGTTGCAGGAGCCGATTCCAGCCGGTAACGTAAACGTTCGGTTCGGCAATATCGGGGGAAAAGGATTGTATTTCAAATAGATTCATCACGGCGGATATTAGGCAAAATCCGCCGAAGATTCAAGGGGAAAAAAGTTATTGTCCAGACGCAGCATCTTGCGGAACAGACGCTTTCGGTTTATGATACGAAGATGTGGTTGAGGACTAACTTTTG
>JAITQJ010000082.1 GCA_031288955.1 Planctomycetaceae bacterium
CTGTTGGCGGGTATTCTGATACCTGCCGTCAACGGAGCGAGAGAATCCGCCCGCCGTGCGCAGTGTATTGCCCGGCAGCGCGACATCGTTACGGCAATGACCGCGTATCATACCGAAAATAACGGTCTGCCGGGTTGTGTCGAAACGGTAGGGAAGTTCGTACCGCAGGTACCGGGCAGTGCGCCGACAGAATTATATGACCGGCATCTGCCGTGGATAGTGATGATTTATCCGCATCTCGGCGAAACAAAACGCTACAGTGCGTTGACACAGGACATTCTCACGGCAAACAATAGATTTGATTTCACCGGTATTGTTCCGGCATTAGAACCGATTAGTGCCGGTATTTGTCCGTCGGCACAGACAAACGTGCCGCTGAATTATGTCGTTAACTGCGGACCGCACGCCCTTTCGGGACGAAATGGCGCACCCTTGATAGACGACGTGCTGCCACGTTTTGCTCTCTTTCGGGACAGACGGTCAATAGTAAAAAGAACCGGTGATACGCCTAACGGTACTTTCGCCGTAGTGAGCAGCGGCGGAGTGCCGGATTCGCTGGATTTGCGTATCGTTAACACAAAGGTCAAGTTAGACGAAATTCCAGACGGCACGGCATCAACGATTCTTTTGTCCGAAAATTTTGAGGCGGGCGATTGGCGCAATTTGCCCTGCACTTCAATTACCACTGCAACATTTAGCGTATCCAATGTATGGTTCGATACGAACGTGTCGAGAACGCCGCCCGCCGATAATAACGTGTTCACCAGGCGCAGTGTTGAGTTGGTGAATTGTTTCGGTTTTGTCTGGTCGAACAAGCCCATTAAGTTAGCAACTGGTAGTGATTGGGAATCGGCTTATGTTCCGAACGAGATACCGCTTTACACCGGCAGCGGCACACCGGCTGACATTCTCATCCCGCCGACAGCCCGTCCGTCATCGAAGCACCGTTCTACTTTTATCACGGCTTTTGCGGACGGTTCGGTCAAGCCGCTTGATGTCGGCATCAACCCCAACGTCTATTTGCAGTACGTTTGCCCTGATGACACACAGGCTCGCAAAACGGTTGCGGAAGGCGGATTGGGATATGGGAACTAACTAGGTGTGTTGAGGCTACTTATTTGAGAAAGAGCATCAACACAACCTAATACTTGTCGTACCGAATCCGGCACTTCGGCAGAGCATCGAGAAACTGCCTGCCGTAAGGTTTTGTGTGAATCCGCGGGTCAAGAACGACAATCAGCCCGGTGTCGGTTTTCGTGCGTATCAAACGTCCAAAACCCTGTTTGAACTTCAAAATTGCCGCCGGCAGTTGATAATCCCGAAATGGATTGCCGCCGCGTTTTTTTATCAATTCCTGTTTCGCTTCGACAATGGGGTCGGTCGGAACAAGAAACGGCAATTTTGTTACAATAACGTTCCGCAATGCCTGACCGGGAACGTCAACGCCCTGCCAAAAACTATCCGTACCAAAAAGGACGGCGTTGTTTTGCTCCTTGAATTGCCGCACCATTTCGCTCCGCGGCATTCCCTCGCCCTGTACAAAGAGCGGCATATTCCGTTCGGTAAGCCAAGCCGTCATATCGGCAGCAGTACGTTTGAGCAGTTGATAACTCGTGAAAAGAACAAACGCTCCGCCGTTGGTTTCATCTAAATACCGGCGCAGCATTGCTGTATAAAACGGACGCAGTTCGCTGTCCTTTTGTTCAGGAGCCGGCGCACCTTGAATCATCACGAGAGACACTTGTTTTTCAAAGTCAAAGGGACTTCCAAGGCGAAGCGTCGGAAGTGCCGGCATTCCGATTTGTGTACAAAAAAACTGAAAACCTCTGTCCATTGTGTTGCAATAATCGTTCGTTGATATTATCATTTTTAATAAGGAGTCGTCAATGCGTTTGCCTAAACACGTAAAAACGAAAAGTCAGTTATGGAATATGACACCGATGCTTGATGTCGTATTTCTGCTGCTCATTTTTTTTATCGTTTCCAGCAATTTAATGCGTCAGGACGTTACCGTGCCGATGGAACTGCCCGAAGCACAGAGCGGCAGAGAGGAAAAACCGGCGGCGGCACGTTTAACGCTGAACATTCCGCAGAGCGGTCAACTGCTTGCCGGTACAACACCAATAACTCCTGACGAATTGCGGCAAATCCTGACAAAAATGCAGAAAAAGTCGGGCAAAAACATAGAACTTCGTATCCGCACCGGCAAAGATGTCCCATACAGCGAAACCGAAGCGGTACTCGTTATCGCTGCCGAGACCGGTATTGCCGACGTTACCTTTTCCGTGAAAAACGGTCTGAAATAGTTTTTGACTCTTGCCCGGCATCTCTTGTATTTTTTAGGATTAGTCCTTGAATAACTGGCAAACGTCTCAATTTAATGCGGTGTGTCCAAATACGGGTCTTGTCCCATTGAACGCTGAATCTTTTTACGCTCCTTTTCGTAATACAACATCACCTTGCGGTTACGGTAACTCTTCGTCTCCACCTTCCGCTGCGCCCGGCGGAATAACCGGATAGAAGACGATAAAACCGAATTGCGTTTTTTGCTGCCGACACTTTTGTAGTATTTCGCCCATTTCGGTCCGAATGCCTTCTCCAATAACTCATCTTCCAACGATAAGTATTGCCGGTATGTTCCGGGGTCGCCCTGCCGTCCGCAGCGTCCAATCAACTGCCGGTCAATACGAGCCGACTCGTGCATCTCCGTACATATCACGTGCAAGCCGCCGATTTCACGAATATCGTCCGGCAACTTAATGTCCGTTCCCCGACCAGCCATATTCGTCGATACCGTAACCTTTCCCCGCTCACCCGCCCTCGCTACGATTTCCGCCTCCTTCGCTGCCTGATGAGCATTGAGAACATTATGCTCTACACCGGCTTTTTGTAACAATTCCGATAACACAACCGACTTGCCGATAGTACGCGTCCCAATCAATACAGGTCTGCCCGTTTGATGCACACTAATCACTTCTTTCACGACGGCGTTCCATTTTGCCTCCTCCGTTCCGTAAATCAGCGTTTTCAAGCGTACCCGCCGCGGCGGACGGTTCGTCGGAACCGGAATCACTTTACAATGAAATACCTTGTGCATTTCCCGCGCCGACGATGCTGCCGTTCCCGTCATACCGGCAAGATTTTCAAAGCGTAAAAAGAAATCCTGTACTGTAATACGCGCCGCCTGTCCCGTTTCCAGCGAAATGTTGACTCCTTCCTTCGCCTCAACGGCTTGATGAATACCGTCCCGCCATTTTCTGCCCTCGCCGAGCCGACCGGTGAATTCATCTACAATGACGATTTCGCCTTTGCGGACAACGTATTGTGCGTCCCGATGATATTCCCGATTGACGAAAACCGCCCGCTCAGTGAATTCATAAATATCGAAAAGCCCCGTCTCGTCAAGAGACTCCGGCTTGTCAAGATTTCGGGCTTTCATACGTCCCTTTTTCGTTAATTCGACCTTACGTTTTTTATGGTCGTATTCATAATCGGTCTTTTCTTCAAAGAGTCTCGCAATTTGTGCTGCCCAATAAAAACAAGCGGCGCGTTTCCGTTCCTCTTCGGTTGGATTCGCACTGATAATCAGCGGCGTGCTGGCTTCGTCAATCAGGATACTGTCGGCTTCGTCCACGAGCGCAAAATACGGCGGATTCGGATTACGAAGACCGTCGGCAGCGGAATCGGAAGACTTTGCCGCCCCGCCCGCCTTGGGATTGAGCATACTGCCGAGCAAATCGTGTTCACCTTCTTTGATTTTCCGCAACTGCAACCGGTCGCGTAAGAAATCGAAACCGAATTCTTTTGCCGTTCCATACGTAACATCACAGGCATACGCCTTTCGGCTTTGAGCGTCTTGTAACCGTTCCTGAACAACACCGGCGGACATACCGAGAGCGGTGTAAATCGGCTGCATCCATTCGGCATCCCGCTTTGCCAAATAATCGTTGACTGTTGCGAGCAATGCGCCTTTTCCTGCCAGCGCATACAGGTACATCGGCAGCGTTGCGGTCAGAGTTTTTCCTTCGCCGGTTTGCATTTCAACGATAGAGCGGTTAAAGACGGCAATTCCGCCGAGGATTTGGACATCGAAGTGCCGCATATTGAGAGTCCGGCGACCGGCTTCGCGTACCAAAGCGTATGCTTCGGGCAGGAGCGAGGCAAGGGGTTCTCCGCTTCGTGCGCGGTAGCGCAGCGAGAGGCTTTCTTTGCGCAGTTCGGCATTAGAGAGTGATTGCGTTCTTGGTTCAAGAGCGTTGACCTGGGCGAGTCGATACGTCCAACGGGCGAGTCTGCCGGAGTTGGTTAGCGGAACGAACGAGGATAAAAAGCGTGATACGCCTTTGGGAATACCAGCCATCGCACCTCTCCGTGTTATTTTGCCGGTTCAGCCGGTACGGATTCAACCGCAGTTGCCGGAGCGGGAGTCGTTGCCGGAGCAGTTGACTGACCGTCTGCTGGTGCTGTTGCGGCGGGTTTTTTACCGGAGCCGAAACCGCTTCCGCCGCGCCAGGCACCGCCGTTTTTGAGGAAACCGAGTATGCCGACGCAGAGGACGAACCAAACGACGGCGGTAACGACGGTAATTTTGGTGAAGGTATCGCCGGCTTTTGTCCCGAAGGCACTTTGTCCGCCCATTCCGCCGAAGGCACCAGCGAGTCCGCCGCCCTTACCTCGTTGAATGAGGATGAGCAGAATCATAAAAACCGACAAAATGGTAAGGACAACGATGAAAAGTGTTTGCAGCATAACGGATAAAGTCCAACACGGATTCAGCGTATTATAACAAATTTCTGCCTGACAGCAAGGGGGCTTCCGCCTCTTCGCCATCAATCTTGTTGTAAGCATAAAGCATAAAACCGCTTGCGGAGGACGGCAACTTCGACATCGTCTATCACGCCGTCTTCTAACACGGATTTCACGACCACCGCAATAGAGGCGGTTGCAAAATCAACACCGTAAAGGTTCCTTTTCTTGGTTAACCATTAGACACATTCCTGCCTCGTTGAAAATTGCGTCGACGTTACGCTGACTTTTTCTTTGCGGCGGCTTGAAGTTTCTCTTCCTGTTCGGCGGCTTGCTCAATGGAGCCGACGTACATAAATGCCTGTTCGGAAAGATGGTCCCACTTTCCAGAGGCAATCTCCTCAAATGACCGAATCGTGTCTTCGAGCGGCGTAATTTCGCCCGGTTTGCCGGTGAAAACCTCCGCCACCAAAAACGGCTGCGAAAGGAACCGCTCCATACGTCTCGCCCGATGGACGACGAGTTTATCTTCCTCCGCCAATTCATCGACACCGAGAATAGCAATAATATCCTGCAATTCCCGATACCGCTGTAATGTTTGTTGAACGGTTCTGGCACAATCGTAATGCCGCTGCCCAACGTACTGCGGGTCAAGCACCCGGCTTGACGATGCCAGCGGGTCAACTGCCGGATAGATACCTTTTTCAGATATAGCCCGTTCAAGGTAGATGAACGCATCCAACTGTCCGAACGCAGTCGCCGGTGCCGGGTCGGTCGGGTCATCTGCCGGAACATATACCGCTTGTACAGATGTGATTGCCCCCTTACTCGTTGATGCAATCCGTTCCTGCAACGCACCCATTTCGGAGGCAAGCGTAGGCTGATAACCTACCGCTGACGGCATTCTGCCGAGCAGGGCGGAAACTTCCGAACCGGCTTGCGAAAAACGGAAAATGTTATCCACGAAGAGTAACACGTCCGTGCCGGTTACATCACGAAAATACTCCGCCATCGTCAGGGCGGACAGGGCGACCCGAAGTCTTGCACCCGGCGGTTCGTTCATTTGTCCGAACACCATCGTTGTTTGTTCGATGACGCTTCGACCAGTGTTACCGATTTTTGCTTCGGACATTTCGAGCCAGAGGTCGTTTCCTTCGCGGGTTCTTTCGCCGACACCGGCAAAGACGGAATTACCGCCGTGAGCGGAGGCAATTCGGGCAATCAATTCTTGCAGAATAACGGTCTTTCCGAGACCTGCCCCGCCGAACAAACCGGCTTTACCGCCGCGGACGAACGGGGTCAACAGGTCGATAACTTTGATGCCGGTCGGAAAGACTTCGGTTTTTGTTGCGAGGTCGGTAATCGGCGGAGCATCACGGTGAATGGGGCGGTATTCGGCAGCGTTGACGGGACCTTTTTTGTCAACAGGTTCGCCGAGCAGATTGAAAACCCTGCCGAGCGTTTCCTTGCCGACCGGCACGGTAACGGGTGCGCCGGTATCAACACAGTCCATTCCGCGGACAAGACCGTCAGTTGTTCCGAGAGCAACGCACCGGACTTTTCCGCCGCCGAGATGCTGCTGGATTTCGCCGACGAGATGAATCTTCACCCCTTTGTTATCATTGCTGCCTTCGCTGTCAATACGAACAGCATTGTAGATTGCCGGAAGTTGTGCTTCGTCAAATTCGGCATCAAAGGTCGAGCCGATGACCTGCGTAATATGTCCGATATTCTTGTCTGATTCTGCCATTGGGAACCAAAGGGGTTAAGTGTCGTTTCCGTTCATTATACAGGAAATAACAGCGTATGCAAGAGAGCAAAGGAATATGCTTCAAAATGCTCATCGGGCGGCAGAAAAAGAGGGGAATATGGATGGTTTTTGCTCTAAAACGCTTTCATATCGCTGTCGTCATACTCGACGTTTTTACCGTCCTTTTGCAGTACAGCAATACCTAACTCGCGGGCTTCGGCATTGACTCCGTCCTCGAACGATAAGCCGGCAATGGCAAGAAAAATATTCTTATCGCTGTATTCGGGACACAGAATACGAAAGTTACGCATTTTGCGTTTTATCAACTTTTTGAGGTCAACACGGCGGAACTTGTACTTTACTTCGCCAAGAACAATCCCAATGCCGTTGTGCAGCACAAAGTCGAACTCATCTTGTACGTTCCCCCGTGAGGGTTTCAAATTACGTGTACTTTTTTCAATCGTCATACCGCCGAGCGACAGAGTACGTGCCAAGCGTTTATAAAAGAAATCTTCGGCGTGCTGTCCCATACTTTTGCCGATACCGCCGATTTGCTGGTTCAACTCTTTCCGCTGCTTTTCGGCTTCCGCCCAGCGTTTTTCGTCGTCGGCTTTGCGCTCGAGACGCTGTTTTTCGGCTTCCGCCCAACGTTTCTCGTCGGCGGCTTCGCGTTCGGCACGTTCCTCGGCACGTTCCCGCCGG
>JAITQJ010000099.1 GCA_031288955.1 Planctomycetaceae bacterium
GAAAAGGTGATTCTAATTCGGTGAAATGGACGATGATTTTTCGCAATTTGTTGTAAAAAAGATTGACCGAATTGCGGTTAACGCCGGCGAGTTCGGCGGCAGTGCGGGCGGTCACACCAGCAACAAAAAACTCGGGCAACTTTTGCGACTGCCTCGAACAGAGACGACAACCCTTGATTTCCATACTCTAAAGCATATTGTACCCCCCATTTTTAAGCAATTATCTATGCCAGCCCCAAATAAAATATCGGCTTTTACAAGGTTTTTGTTCAAAATTCTGCAATTACCAAACAAGTCTAAAGAAACCGGCTTTGCATCCGGCGGGAAAAATGCTATCATTGTCGATGCGCTGCATAATGGTCTGTTTAGGCTGAATACACAATGAAAGCGACGAAAAATTATCTTGCCGTTGATATGGGAGCGTCCAGCGGACGGCTTATCGCCGGACGTTTCGACGGAGAACACCTCGAACTCGAAGAACTCTACCGTTTTGAAAATGCGCCCGTCAAGATGACCGGAATGCTCTACTGGGACCTGCCCGGTCTCTGGCAGCACGTTCAGAACGGTCTGCAAATTGCCGGTGCAAAATACGACGGCGGCATCACCAGCGTTGGTGTCGATACCTGGGGTGTTGACTTCGCTCTGCTTGACCGGAACGGACGGTTTCTTTCCAATCCCGTGTGTTATCGGGACGAACGTACCGACGGCGTTATGGAGCAACTGCTGCAAGACGTTCCCCGCAGCGAAATCTTTCAGCATACCGGCTTGCAGTTTCTGCAATTTAACACGCTCTATCAAGTGCTGGCAATGAAACAGCAGAACTCGCCGCTTTTTGACGTTGCCGAGTCGTTTTTAATGATGCCGGATGTATTTCATTATCTTTTGAGCGGTGAAAAGAGCAACGAGTTCACCAACGCAACGACAACGCAAATGTTCAATCCGGTAACGAACGATTGGGCTTTTCCGCTGCTCGATAAGTTAGGTATTCCCTCAAAATTTTTAGGAAAAGTTTCGCCGCCCGGAACGGTTTTAGGCACGCTCCGCAAGGAATTGGCGGAGTCGGCGTGTTTGCCGGATACGAAAATCATTTTGCCCGGTTCGCACGATACGGCTTCGGCAGTGATGGCGGTACCGGTTGAGGCGGACGGCGGTTCCTGGGCGTATGTTAGCCTCGGTACCTGGGCTTTGATGGGCATTGAGTCGCCGAAGCCGCTGCTTCACGATACTGTTTCGGAGTTGAACTTTACGAACGAAGGCGGTGTTGGCAACACAATGCGTGTTTTGAAGAACATTTGCGGTTTATGGCTCTTGCAGGAATGTCGGCGGATTTGGAATACGGAGCGGCGGCATCAGCAGTTGGAGCCTTATTCCTGGGACGATATGTCGAGAATGACGCAGCAGGCAGTACCGCAGGTTTCGTTTATTGACCCCGATGCGCGGGAGTTTTTGGGACCGACGAATATGCCGAAGGCGATAGCGGATTATTGCCGCAGGACGGGTCAAAAGGTGCCGGAAACGCAGGGCGAAATTTTGCGATGTGCGTTGGACAGCATAGCGTTAAAGTTTCATCAGGTACTGGAAATGTGTGAACAAATCGGCGGAGCGTCGATTGACACGATACACATTGTCGGGGGCGGAACGAAAAACCGGCAACTTTGCCAGACGGCGGCGAATCTTTGCAAGCGGCGTGTTTTGACAGGACCGATAGAGGCGACGGCTATCGGCAATATAATGGTGCAGGCGATAGCGGCGGGTGATGTCAGGGACATTGCCGAAGCCCGTCAAATTGTCCGTGCCAGTTTTGACATTATCGAGTTTTTGCCGGAAAATTAGGATTTTCGCATCATTTCTGTTACCCGTTTGTAGTAAAGCCGGTTTTTCCCCCCGTTGCAACGGACAGAAATTATCGGTACAATATACAAAAGTGTTAACCGCAATCCGCAGGATTGCCGGTTCCAAACGTTACCGTCTATCCCTAAATCAATGCCTTACCGAATATCCCGCAATCATCTGCTTGCCGTCCTGTTCTCTGCCGTTCTCTGCGTTGTCGTCTGCAACGGACAGCCGATTACCACACCGCCGGCAGGCACCGGACAGACACCGGCACTGACGGCAGCCGAAGGGCTTTTGCCGCTCACACCGACTACGCGTGAAAGGTCTATCGCCGCAACGTTCGTCGATACTCTCGAACGGATGCACATTTCACAGCGTCCGCTTGATGAAACGGTCTCAAAAGAAGCGTTCCGGCTGTTTGTCAAAGCCCTCGACCCCGGAAAAATGTATTTCTATCAGTCGGATATTGATGAATTCAGGAAAAAATACGAACTGAAATTTTGCGAATTGGTGAAGAAGCAAGATGTCAAAGCGGCATTTGAAATGTATAACCGGTACCTTGACCGCATCAAAGAACGTGCCGCGATGATTGAGAAAATTTTGGCGGCACCGCTGGATTTTTCGCAGGACGAAGATATTGTGCGGGACAAGTCCCGTGAGTTCACACTGGATGACAGCATTATTCAGCAGAAAGGTTTGCAGCGTTTTCCGGCAACTCCCGAAGAAGCATACGACCGCTGGCGGAAACGAATCAAAGCGGACGTTCTTATGCTCAAATCCGATGCGATAGAGGAAAAGAAAAAACGGGACAAAAAGGTTGCCGATGGTAAAGAAGCAAAGAAAGCCGACGAAGACCCCGTTGAACGTTTGAAAAAACGGTACATCAGTCTCCGTAAACGTATGCTGTTTGAAGGACATATCGAAACCGGCAAATTGCTCAATGACATCCGTCTGGCGGCAAACGATGAAGTGCTCGAAACATTGCTGACAGCAATCGGCGGTGCCCTTGACCCGCACACGTCCTATATGTCGCAGTCATCGCTGGAAAATTTTAATATGATAATGGGGAAGCGGCTCGAAGGAATCGGGGCAACCCTTTCAAGCGAAGACGGTTATACGGTGATTAAGAAACTCGTCAAGGGCGGACCGGCAGACAAGAGCGGATTGCTGAAAGTAGATGATAAAATACGCGGGGTTGGACAAGGAAAAGATGGAAAAATGGAGGACATTGTGGACCTCAAGTTAAGCGATGTCGTCAAGCAGATACGCGGGGCGAAAGGAACGGTTGTCCGTTTGGAAATCGTTCCGGCAGACGGCAGTGCGGCAAAGATTGTCGAAATTATCCGTGATGAAATTAAGTTGGCAGACCAGGCAGCAAAATCAGAAATTTTCGATGCCGGCAAAAAAACGGACGGTTCGCCGTACAAAGTCGGTTTCATTGAATTGCCGGACTTTTATCTTGATATGGATGCGATGCGCAGGGGCGACCCGGACGCTCGCAGTACAACGACGGACATTAAGAAGATGCTCAACGAATTTGTACGGAATAATGTCGATGCGGTTGTTTTAGATTTGCGTCAAAACGGCGGCGGTTCGTTAAGTGAAGCAATTTCATTGACAGGCTTGTTCATTGAATCCGGCAACGTTGTGCAGACGAAAGACGAGACGAGCAGCCGACCGCAGCAGCGGGACGATATGGACCCGAGTTGCGACTGGACAGGACCGCTGGTTGTATTGACGAGTAAATTTTCTGCGAGTGCAAGCGAGATTTTTGCCGGTGCTATCAAGGATTACAAGCGCGGCTTAATCATCGGCGATACGGTAACGCACGGCAAGGGGACGGTTCAACAAATGCAGAATTTGAGTGAGCGTCTTTTCTCGTCAGATACGCCGTCGCTTGGGACGGGGAAAATAACAATACAGGGTTTTTATCGTCCGAGCGGAATTTCAACACAGCGGACAGGAGTTGCGGCGGATGTGATACTGCCGTCGCGTTCGGAAGCCTTTGAGGATATTAGCGAGGCAGATTTGGATAATGCGTTGACGTTCAATAAGGTTGCGCAGGCTTCACGTTTTTCTCCGAAGACGGCTTATATCACGCCGCAGATTGCTGCGGAGTTGCAGAAGAAGGCGAACGAACGGGTGGCGGCGGACGAAGATTTTCGGAAGTTGCAGAACAGGGTTGCTGCGTACAAGGAGATTCGGGCGCGAAAGACGACACCGCTCAACGAGCAGAAGTATTTGGCAGAGCAGGCAAGACTGAATGCGGACAAACTCGAAGAGGAAGAATTGGACTCGCTGAACGATGACGAAGTGAAAATCAAGAAGGACTATTACGTTGACGAGGCATTGACTTTGACGGCGGACTATTTGCTTTATTTGCAGGAGAGCGGCATCAAATTTCCGAAGGAGCGTCAGATAGTTCAACGCCGCGGCTGGGGACTGTTCGGAATGTAAAATGAGTGCGGTTTCGTCAGCCGTTCCGAGCCGGTGATATTGTCGTTGCCGGCTCGATTTGTCCACACATACCGGTATCGTTACCGCCGGTTTTGCGGTAAAATGTTTTCAGTCCAAATCGTAAAACTTTAACCGCAGTATGCTGCGAATGGACATTTCTGCCTCAATTAAAAAAGGCAGAGCAGAAGGCGAGGTCAAGCGAACCGTCGAAATTGCCCGAAATTTATTGGGTATAAAAATTCCAATCTGCGAAATTGCCGCCGCAGCAAATCTTTCGCGTAACGAAATCGGAAAATTACGATAACGTTTTTGCCTGCAAACGGCTATCGGTGGTGGTAAAATGCCCAAAAATCGACTTTGCACTCTTTCCCTTTGAAGGGCGAATTCGGTATAATAATGCGATGACTGAAATTAACTGGCAGCGTTTTGCGGAGCAAATTCATTCGGCAGCGAATATCGTTTTGACGGTTCATCATCGTCCAGACGGCGATTGCATCGGCAGCGCATTGGCAATGCAGCGGATTTTAACGCAACTCGGAAAAAATGTGCTGATTATCAGTCCGCATCCCGTTCCGCCGACGCTGGCTTTTCTCGACCAGCAAAACATTATCCGACCGCTGGAGACGCTCACGGACGAAGACCGCCGCTGGTTTGACAGTGCCGATACGCTCTTGGTTTTAGACACCAGTTCGCAGCAGCAACTCGGCAATATGGCACCGCTTTTCAAAGACAGTAACGCCAAAAAACTTGTTCTCGACCATCACGTTGTGAATGTCGGAAACAGTCTCGGTGCAGAAATGTTTGTTGACGAAAATGCTGAAGCGGCGGGTGCGTTAGTCGTCCAAGCCGCCGAAGCCCTCGGCGTTCCGTTGACGAAAGAAATTGCCGAACCGATTTTTACCGCTCTGGCAACCGATACCGGCTGGTTTCGTTTTTCAAGCGTCAAGGCGGAAACGTTCCGAACGGCAGGAAAATTACTTGATGCCGGTGTCCGTCCCGATGTTTTGTACCGTGAAATTTATGAACAGGAATCGTTAGGCAGACTGCGGCTTGTCGGACGGACGTTGTCGAAAACGGAGTCACTGCTTGACGGACGTTTTTTGCTCACGTCTATTCTTTTGGAAGATTTTGATGCCGCTGGTGCCAGAAGTTCCGATTCGGAAGACATTGTTAATATGCTTTTGAGTGTGAAAGGCACGCAGATGGCGGCGTTGATATCCGAATTGAAGGACAAGACGTTCAAGGTCAGTTTCCGAAGCCGCTGTAAGGTTGATTGCAGCGTATTAGCAAAGCATTTCGGCGGCGGCGGTCATCGTGAAGCTGCCGGTGCGTCATTTTCCGTGCCGTTTGCAGAAACAAAACAAGCCGTCATCGAGGCGGTTACGCAGCGTTTGGCAGCCGATTGACGCTCAATGTCTAACAAACACTATCCCGATTCTCCCGCGGCTTATCACAGATAACCCCGAAGTTAAAAGGACAGAGAACATCTGAAAATCTTTGGAATATGGAAAACTGGCAGACACTCGGTTATCGCTATTTTCCGCTTGGGTTGGCAATGCGGCAAACTTTCGGCTGCAACGTTTGGAAAGTCAGCGTTGATGCCGGATTTTCGTGTCCGAACGTTGACGGCACTGCCGGAACAGGCGGCTGCATTTTTTGCAACAACGCCGGTTTTGCTCCAAGCCGCCGGTTTGTTCAAAGATATTCTGTTACTGAACAACTCGACGAGGGAATCAAGCGGGTCAAGCGGCATTACCAAAACCGGGCAGAAAAATTCATTGCGTATTTTCAACCGTCCACAAACACTTACGGCGAACCGGCAAAACTCAATGCGTTGTATCGTGAGGCATTGTCGCATCCCGATGTCATCGGTTTAGCCGTTGGAACACGTCCCGATGCGCTGCCCGAACCCGTCCTTGATGTGTTGGAACAAATTGCTGCGGAGAACTATTTGCAACTCGAAATCGGTTTGCAGTCGATTCACCAAAAGTCGCTGGACTTTTTACAGCGGAGACATTCGTATCAGGATTTTCTCGATGCTTATGAACGTACAAAGCGGCGGGGCATCCGTACCGGTATTCATTTGATACTCGGCATTATGGGCGAAGACCGAGATGACCTTTTTGCAACGGCTGGCGAAGTTGCCCGGCTGAAGCCGGATTGCGTGAAAATACATCACCTTTACGTTGTTCGGGACACGCAACTGGCGGAACTTTGGACGGCGGGGAAAATTACGTTGCCGACACTGCCGGAGTATGCCGCTTTGGCAGCGGATTTTTTAGAGCGGCTGCCAGCGGACATTGTCATTGAACGTTTGTCCGGCGAAGCGGACGCTGCCTATTTGCTTGCCCCGTCTTGGACGGCAATCAAGCACGCTGCCCGCAATGCCGTTGACCAAGAGTTCCGCCGCCGCAACACACGGCAAGGCATTTTTGCCGGTGCGTAACGTTTTTAATTAAGGGGCGGCGAACAGCAGTTTTACCGCTCCCAGCAAACCGGAGGTCTGTTCCCGGTACGTTTCATCGCCTCCACGCCATATTTCGCCCGTCATATAAGAATGATTGGTGCGGCAAAAACGCTCTTCCGGTTTCAACTGCATATCGCCCGTCAAACGATTGACCCACAAGTTCACAACTTCAA
This sequence comes from Planctomycetaceae bacterium, assembly GCA_031288955.1. GTDB lineage: Bacteria > Planctomycetota > Planctomycetia > Pirellulales > Thermoguttaceae > WRKP01. The sequence goes on from JAITQJ010000099.1 coordinate 6,931, forward strand.
CTTTCAGTTCGTTCTCCCCCTCACGCAACAAACCAGTAATGTCCGCCCGGAAAGGCTTTTTCCACAAAATCCCAGCGGACTTGCCGTTCACAAAAACTTCGGCAACATCACGAACTTCGCCGAGGTCAAGGATACAATTCTTTCCCTTCACCTCGTTTCCAACGGTGAAAGTTTTACGGTAAATTGCCGTTCCTGAAAAATACTTGATTCCCGGCTCTTCAAAATCCGTCCACGACCGCAATTTGTCAAAAACCACTTTGGGAGGCGCACCCCAGCCTGCCGGAAAACTGACATCCCACGAACCTGTCAGTTCCTGCTCTGCCGCTTCAGTGATTTGCTTATGTGCAGGCAACTCTTGTTTCTGCTTATTGAATACCGCAAATACAGAACCATGCGGCGGAAGTTCAACGGCAAAATGCGTACTATCCCCTTCGGCTTTGTACTCTTCGACCCGCGTCCTGTTGCCGGTCGCAGGGTCCCATAATTCAGGATATTTGCCGATGACACGAAAATGTGCCTCTCCTTTCGCCCATTGGTCGGATTCATTGCGGATAAAATAAACCTCGCCCATTTGAGTTGTCCGGTGAATGTAATCCAGCGCAGACACTCCGGTAAAAGCGAAATCTTTGCCTCGTCCGTTTTTTTGCAAAAAATCATCCGCCGTCAGTCCGCTGATGATTTTTCCTTTTCCGTAAACGTTTTCCGTGATTGTTTTTCCGTCAATCTTACCCCATAACTTGCCGGCAAGCGTTTGAAACAGTTCTTTGTCTTTCTCGTTGTAATTCAGTCCGGTAAGTTGCGTTGGTTTCCGTCCGATGACCGCAGCCCCTGCCGATACCAGCGTTTCGATTTTTTGTAACACTTCCAGCGGCATTTGTTCCTGTTCGGGCAAAAGCATCACCGTATAACTCATCCTGTCTGGAAGAACGATTCTTCCGTCTTTCACCGACATTCGTTTGAGTATCACATCGGTATTGACTGCGTCGTAATCGTATCCTGCGCTTAATCCTTTCAGACGCGGTTTTTCGGGAACACTGTGAAACAGCGGGAAGAAATTGGGTGCTTGGTCTCCGTAATAATAACATACATCGGCAGTGAACAATCCCTGCTGAAGCAGGTAGTTGCACCGCGAAAGATAATCCGTGAAAGGCTTGGATTTCTCCCACCAGGTCGTCCCCGGATTCATATCGTATCCGGCGTGATAGGTACGTCCCGGCAAGCCGTCTTCGGCTTCCGTGCTGGCAGAGGTATGGAACGTAACCGTGTTCAGTCCTTCGCAATAAGCGCGGTCAACATATTTCTTTATCTCGTAGGGCGAATCTTTCCATCTTCGCCAGGTAGTGAACGACTCGGCATCGACCATCTTTTTACCGTAAATATGTGCGGCACTCGATACTTCCTTAATCAAAAACATATTCCGGTGTTTAATCCAAAATTCGCCGCGGGGGATAGATACATTGCCGAGTGCTTTCAGCGCATCTACCGGACAGTAGTTCGAGATCGGCGGTCCGGGACCTCCGGCTTCCGCCACCAAGTCTGCACGATACGGTTTCAGAAATTCTGTTCCTGTGGTGTAATGGCTGAATATCAACTGGTCGCTTACCGTTTTTTTGAAATCATACGTAAACCGCTCTCCTTCGTCTTTCAGTTTCCACCCCGCTAATACCGGTAGATATTTCTCGACCGAATAACCCTGTTGCTTCTTGAAAATGGACGGCATCGCATCTGTCCACGGAGTCCCTCCGCCCAGTTCCATACTGTCGAACTCGAAGTAAGCCAAACCCGAATCGGCGGCATTTTCAGGGGTGATTCCCAGACGGTCCATAAAGTATTTCAAGTGACGTTTGGTTGCTTCGGGATCCAGAAAGTCAATAAACAGTCCACCGGAATTTGGCGACGGCACAATAAGCCTTTGCCCTGTGTTGGAGCAAATAAACCGCAAGATGCTCCACTTGCCTTCGGGAGCGTCCCAATCCAGTTGTCCATCGGAAAAATGAGTTGTCAGGTCGATGATTTGGCTGGAGTTATCAATCGTCTTGTCTTCTTTATGCGGAACGGCAAGCACAGCCACTTCCTTATAAAAAACAGGCGTACCGTCACCTTTTTTGGGACAGTGTGCAGGAAGATTGGGAAAGGGCAGTTTGACGGAGACTTTTCCGGGGCTATCAATCTGATATTCGGAAAAACACAAGGTTTTCGTAGCCCAATCGGGCGTAACCCACGAGCCGCCTGCATTCCACCCGCTGGAGGCGATAATACCGATGCGCATCCCCAGTCTTTTCCCTTCCGCAAGGGTATGTTTGATAAGCGTTACGGATTCATCACCCAGAAAAGCACCTCCTGCCGGAATCATTTTGGGATTATGTGTTGCTGCGACATCCCATATTTCTACCCGCATAATGCCTTTGGCACTCAACGCTTCGAGATTGCGGGTAATTCGTTCTTTGGTCATATTGCCGTTCAGCCAGCACCAGAAAGCACCCGGACGTGCCGAAGCCGGAGGATTGGCAAATGATTGCGGCATATCCGCATTTCCTTCCGCACTCCCCTGTTTTGCAAAACAGGAAAACAACAGCGGAAAAACTAAAACCAATAGGAGATACTTTGCTCTTGTCATAATTCAATGGGCTGGTTAGGAGGACATTCATAACGCATTGTAGCATAGCTTTTGTTTGTCGGCAATGACTATGTATCTTAACATCTTTATTCCGTGTAAAACACCTCGCTTTTCTTTCCCAGTTTCCACAGTATTTCCAACTTTACCGCATCAACCCACCCCGGACACCATCCGTTGATTCGCTCATTTTCCTTGTTGTGTGAATAATATCCTAACCAGTAATTGCAATGAAAGAAAGACTCGCTCTGGCTTCCTGCGGGGAAAGTCAAGCCGTGAATTTTTTTAACGCCGTCGCCTATCAACTGGGTACTGTTGCGCCAAACTGCTGCGGCTTTTTCACGCCACTGCGGGTCGCCGGTAATGTCGGACAGTTTCAACCAATCCAATACCCAAAACAGCGCATAAACATCAAGGCAGTTGTGCTGCACCGAAACCGATGACGCTCCGAAAGTGTTGTAGCCGTATTTCGTAAAATCGTCCTCATCAGGGTAAATTCCCCGATAATGCCACAACCAAGTCGATTGATAGTTAGCAATCGCAAGGGCATCGTCGATATAACGGCGTTCCTGCATTTCTTCGTACAACATCATTGCCGAAGACAGCAAAGCGGTTGAGCCTTCCTTGTCGATGCACCACGTATCCAAAGAGCCTGCCGTGGCAAATCCGTTACGTTTAAATTCACCGATGTAAAAATCGTATCCCTTTCTTGCAGCGGCTAAATATGAAGTGTCTTTGGAACGCCGGTAAGCCGTCATCAGCGGCGGAACCATACACGCACAAATACTTCCTTCGCGAAGATACGCCTTGCCGTCGGGATACCAGCCGCGGGCTAATTGTCCGTCGGGCTGCTGGTCGTTTTTCACAAAATTGCATATCCCGTAAGCCGCTTGTTCGTAATTGTTCCCCTCTGTGCCAATCTGTTTTGCCAAGTCTGCCGCCTCAAAAAGACTTGCCGCCGCACCTCCCAGATTATTGGCATCAATTATATGGTTGTTTGATTTATTGGGGAAACCGCTAAAAGTGGTGATTAAAAGACCATTGGGATAGACACAAAGTTTCGTCCACGAATCCAAAACTGCCAGACCTTTGCGTTTCGATTCTGTATTTCCGGTCTTCTGGAAGTCGGCAAGCAAAGCATTAGCAAACGCGATATTCCGACCCACCCAACCTGCTTGATAAGTGTCCCCAAGCGGCACGAAATCGCCTTTATTATTTGGGTTCAGACCTGATATAAACCCGCAAAATGTCTCACCGTCCCGATGTTTTTCACGCCAAAGCCCCTCCGCAGCATAACGGATACCGAGTTCCCAAACCCTGTCAGCATCGGGAATCGAAAATTCCGATTTCTCCTTCATTGCCCAAGCCTTGCCGATAAAATGCCTTATGGCTGTGTGATTCGGTTCTGCATCGGCTACGTTAACATATAAAGTCAGTGTCAGCGTTTCACCTTTTTGTAGTGCCGGATTTTTCTGAAATCCCGGCTTGCTTCGATTGAGATTATAATAATTCACCGGCATTTCCTCTTCCGGCAGGATAATGCGGTGTGTCGTAGTCTGTTCTTCCGGCATCAAAGAGCAGGCAAAATGTTGGCGTTCGGTTTGAGGGTTATCGCTCCAAACCGCAACGGCAAACCGGTCGCCCTCCGAATAAGTGATGCCCGGAATCGGTGTACGGCGGAACGAAAATGTCCGCCATTGCCCATTTTCGTCAGCACCTTTCGGTTCTTTGCCGCGACCGAAATGATTACCGTTGTACGAAACGGCGGGTATCATCCAGTAGAGACTCTTCGAGGCGTGGACAAAATCAAAACAGATGCGGGCGGCGGCAATATCTTTATCGGCACGGTATTGGCGTGTGATTTTGAACGTTGCTGAATCAAGCGAAACGATTTGTTCATCCGTTATGGCGATGCCTTTGGTCATTTCGCCGGACAGATGCCCGACTAAATTTTTATCCGCAGAAAACAGGCTTTGAGTGCCGCTTTGTTTTTTCCAGTAATAGCCGGGACTTGCCGAAGGCGAAAGTTTGATGAGTGATTGCGGCATCTCCGCATTTTTATTAGCATTTTCCTGCGAAGATACAGAAACGTTCAAGCAAACAGCAGCACAAAGGACGAGCAGAATATTTTTCATCGTATTAAACACAAAGAACGGCAGCGCAACGAATGTTACGAAAATAAACGCGAGTAATTTCTTCATTGTTAATGCGTTAATACGCCGTTCTTAAGCGGATAAAGACGCTGTCGGCGGCGTGAACACGGCTGCCGTACGTCTCCCATTTACGGTCAAACATATAGCCGGTTTCAATGCCCAGCGTGAAACCGCACGATGTCTTGCGTTCCAGTCCGAGAAGCAAACGCAAATCGTGATAGTCCGCTTCTGTTTCAATACCGTCTGTTTCGTAAGCCCAGGAACCGCCCGCCAATTCAAAGGCACTGTAAAACCAATCGGACTTCACCGGATTATCGCCCGTACCGAACCAGTTGACCCGTTCGGCAATCCGCAATCGGGGAAGAACTAATTCTACACTTAAATTTTCCTGCGGAGTCCAAATCAAGCCCATAAGCGGAATAACATTATACGAATCGCTGCGGTCAAGATATGCTGCGCCGAAAATAAAGTTCAGCCGCGGGTTGCAATTCCAAAGCACGGCGGCGTGTGCCGGTACCCGGATAGCATTACTGCCCGTTACCTTAAAATCGCCGCTGTAAAAAACACCCGCACCAATATCGGCGGTCAGTTTCCCCGTAAAAATCGGTTTTATCCAGCGAAAGTCCACGCTGGTTTTGTACAGCGTTTCATTACCGCCCCGCTTTGCGTCAAAAAACGTGGTTTTAATGCCCGGCGTAATCACAAGCGGCGAGTCGGGTTTCGGCATCGGCAGAGCAAACGTTGCCGAAAGGTCGAGTTCGGTCATTCCCAAGCCGTTGCTTCCGCCGTATCGGGGAACCCAAAGCGTATTAAAATTGACTTTCTGAAACATTCCCGACCGCTTGCCGTTCGGCACATTGGACAAGTACAATTCAGCGGTGTTATCGGCAGGCGGCAGCGGTGAAGATTCAAAGTTATCCGTCTCCGGTGCCGTTTCCGGCGGTGCAAGAACTGACGGAGGCAAAGCCGTTTCTGTTGCAAAAAAATCCCCTGCCGGCGGCTGCGCAAACAAAATGCTGACGCAGCAGATAAACGCTATTCCTGTTTCGGCGGCGGGACAATGGACGTATTTCATTTTTCCTCTCGCACGCAGTATAATGATAAAAACGAAACAGGACAAGGGGAAAATGATAGCCGACGCGCTGAACAATTTACCGCAGTATCTTCCGGCAGCGGTGTCATCGGTGCTGATGCCGTTTGTCCGGCAACTTAACGCCGCTCTGCCGGACGGTGAATATCTTCTGGACGGCAAAAAGATTTTTGCCCGTGTTCAGACTTATGAAACGAAACCGGAAAAGGACTGCCGCATTGAATCTCATCGGGAATATATTGACGTTCAAATTGTTCTTTCCGGCAGCGAATACATTGACGTGTTTTCGCAGACAGATTCGCCGGAACCGGAGTACGATGTGAAAGCAGATGTACAATTTTATGACATTGCCGGAGAACGTTTTGTGCGGTATTCTGCGCTGCCGGATTATTTTGCGCTGTTTTTTCCGCAAGATGCTCATCGTCCGCAAATACAAAATTTAACACCGCAGCGGGTTAAAAAGTTAGTTATCAAGATTGCCCGCGGTTTGTTCAAATAACCGAAGCGAAGACATTGACAATACCGGCGGCAGAGAATAAAATGAGAAGGACTCTCAAAAACGGATACCATACTCCCAATGTCTCTTTTTCGCAAATCCCTTGCCGAATTTATCGGCACATTTTTACTCGTTTTTTTCGGCTGCGGCACGGTACATACCGCTACGCTTTTCGGCGCACAAACCGGTATTTGGCAAATCGCCGTCGTTTGGGGACTGGCAATCGCCTTTGCGATTTTTATCACCGGTGCGATAAGCGGCGGACATCTGAATCCTGCAATGACGCTTGCCTTTGCCGTGTTCCGAAAATTGCCGCTGCGTGAAGTCGTTCCTTATTGGTTCGGTCAGTTTTCCGGTGCTTTTTGTGCCGCTGCGGTGCTGTTCGTGTTATTTCAGCCGAATCTCAAAACGTTTGAAGACGAAAAACACATCATTCGCGGACAACAGGAAAGTGTCATCACAGCGCGTTGTTATGGTGAATACTATGTAACTCCGGTGCCGATGAGCGTTGCGTTTGCCGCTGAATTGATAGGAACCGCCATACTCGCCTTGGTCGTGTTCGCTTTGATTGACCATCGCAATCCGGCAAGACCGGCAGCGCATCTGGTACCGCTGTTCATCGGTTTAACGATTGCGATTCTTATCTCGGTCATTGCTCCGCTGACACAGGCTGGATTCAATCCGGCGCGGGATTTTGCTCCGCGCCTTTTTGCGTTCTTTGCCGGTTGGGGCAGCGTGGCTTTGCCCGGTCCGAACGGCAGCGGCTTTTGGATTGTCTATATTATTGCCCCGTTCTGCGGCAGCCTCGCCGGAGGATTGTTATACGACACCGCCGTTCGTCCCGCTTTGCCCGATGATGATACCAGGGCGTGTTGACTCTAATCTTGACGGATTTTTTCGCGAAGATTATTATCCGTTATGAACTGGATAGAAATAGAATACGATAATAGACTTGTTCTGTAACGTTAATTTAGGCGATTTGTGAAATTGTATTTCCCTGATTGCTTGGAGGTGGTATGATGAGAATTTCTCTTTCCTCGTCAAGGAGCCGATGATGAACCGCTGGCAGCACGCTCTCACCCAAAATGATACAGACTTCAAAGAACTTTTCGGCGTGAAAAAAGAAGT
>JAITQJ010000114.1 GCA_031288955.1 Planctomycetaceae bacterium
CGTCCGTGAAATACATTGCCACACCCGAAATGGGCGGCGAACGGGGAAAAGCCCCGTGGCCCAAAAATAGCCGGACGCATTATGAATACCGCTGGTGGTACGAATACTCCGGCGGAAAATTTACTGACTGGGGGGCGCATCACATTGACATCGCTCTTTGGGCAATCAATCACCTCGGCGAAGGAACGGGACCGGTGAGTTTCAATCCGCTTCTTGCCGAGCATCCGGTTCCGTTCAAAGACGGTTATCCGACCGAGACCAACCGGTACAATACGGCGCACAAGTTTGATATAGAGTGTAAGTTCAGCAACGGCATCGTGATGAACGTAGTCAGTCATAGTCCAGACGGCAACGGTATCTTGTTCGAGGGAGCATTGAGCAAGTTGCACGTCAGCCGGGGACGGATTAAGGGCAGACAATTCGAGTTCCTCGGCGGCAAACTGAATGACCGCGGCGGCAGTGTGCCGTATCGGGATATGCCGGAGTTGCAAAAGGCTCTCCCTTGGGAAGATTACGTGCGGCTTTATAAAGGCAAACCGGTAGAGGGACACAAGCAGAACTTTATCCGCTGCATTAAGGAAGGCGGCGAACCGGTGTCTGATGTTTTGACGCATTTACAAACGATGAATACGTGTCATCTTTGCTGCATTGCAGCGCGGCTGGGGCGTGAAGTGAAGTGGGACCCGAAGACGGAAACGACGGGCGACAGCGAATCCGCCCAATTCCTTGCCCGTGAGCGGCGGAAGGGATACGACATTCAGGTTTAATGGAAAAAGGAGGATGACAGAAAATGAAAAAATATGTTCGGTATAGAAATCGTCTTCCGACTGTCAATTCTCAACTTATCACAATTATCAATTAGAAAATGGCTTTTCGTCGCTTTGGACAAATTCTCGCAGACCTGGGTCTGATTAACGAAGAACAACTTGAAATCCTTCTCGAAGAACATCTTCAGCGGCAGGGCGAGAAGATAGGCGAAACCGCCCTTTCGATGGGGTATGTCAATGACGAGCAGATTGCCGGTGCGCTGGGTGAACAACTTCATCTGCCTGTCATCAGTCTGGCAGAATTGACGGTACCGCACGAAGTCATCAGTTTGGTCTCCGAACCGATGGCGCAACTCTATAAGGTGATTCCCGTCAGTTTGAAAGACAACGTCCTCGTCGCTGCAATGTGCGAACCGCAAAATGTTACGACGCTCGACGAACTGCGGAACTTTCTCGGCTATCAAATCCAAGCCGTTGTTACAACGCCGAAAGATATTCAGCAGGCATACGACCGGTATTATGCAACCGGCATCGATAGTGTTGAGTCGATTATCGGCGAACTGAAAAGCAGTAAATTGTTTCGGGATGCAGAAAACGCCCTTGAATCCGGGACGATTGATTTAGCGAGTATCGAAGCATTGAGCGAATCGGCACCGGTACGCAAACTGCTCAATATGGTATTCCTTCTCGGTATCAAAGACAATGCCAGCGACATTCATTTTGAACCGTTTGAGGACGAATTCAAAATCCGTATCAAAGCGGACGGAACGCTTTACGAGATGGTGCCTCCGCCCCGGCATCTTGCCTCGGCAATAACGACACGTATTAAGGTGATGGCAGACCTCGACATTGCCGAACGGCGTTTGCCGCAGGACGGACGTATCCGGCTGACTGTCGGCGGACATATCGTTGATTTACGCGTCAGTGTTCTGCCGACGCTTTTCGGTGAAAGTGTTGTTTGCCGTATTCTTGATAAATCGGTCGTGATGCTCGACCTGGATAAAGTCGGAATGGATGCGGCACTGCTTCGGGATTTTCGTGAAGCCATCGAACGTCCCAACGGCGTTGTGCTGGTAACAGGACCGACGGGTTCGGGAAAAACGACGACGCTTTATGCGGCGTTGTCCGAATTGAATACGATGACCGATAAACTGATGACGACCGAAGACCCCGTCGAATACGATATTGACGGGATTATTCAGATGCCGATTGATGCGGACATCGGCAATACGTTCGCACAGTGCCTGCGTTCCATTTTGCGTCAAGACCCGGATATCATTCTTGTCGGAGAAATCCGGGATAAGGAGACGGCAGAGATAGCAGTGCAGGCATCGCTGACCGGACACTTGGTATTCAGCACACTTCATACGAATGATGCACCGAGTACAATCACGCGGCTTAAAGATATGGGCATTCCGCCGTTTTTAATAACGGCAACAGTACAGGCGATATTAGCACAGCGGCTCGTGCGGAAAATATGTACGGAGTGCAGAGAGGAATTTACGCCGTCGCCTGACCAGTTATACGAGTTACAATTAACGCCCAAAGACGTTACGGGAAAAAAGTTTTACCGCGGTAAGGGCTGCGGTGTCTGTAACAATACGGGTTATAAGGGACGGACGGCGATACACGAGTTTATGCTGATAACAGATGATATTCGTGCGCTGATAAACAATAACGCGTCGGCAGCGACGCTGCGTGAAGCGGCAAGCCGGCACGGTATGACGATGCTGCGTGATGCCGGTTTGAAAAAGATATTTGACGGTGTATCAACGATAGAAGAAATCGTTCGGGAAACAGTTGTCGATTAAAGGGACGTGATTCAAATGAAAGCGGTTTGCGTTCTTTTCGTCATACTGTTGGCTGTTGATAGTTCTGCCGCCCAAAATGCTGCGGAAAAGGCAACGAGTGCCGATGCCCAACGCTGGAATGAATTTTTGCAGCGAAAATACAAAACACACGCTGCACTGTGCCGGGCGTGGCAGTGCCGAAGCGAGCCGTTCGGCAGTGAAATGCTGCCCGGTCATTTGGAAAGTTCAAAATGGTATCCCGAAACCGATTCTGAAACAGTTTGCCGAAAGATTCAAAGCGGCGGTATTTTCCGTTTTGCCGTTGAAAAAAACGGCAAGGAATCCTGGCATCCGCTGCTGATTGCCGGCAAGCAAACTTTTAGGACGGGAACAATTTACACGTTTTCGATTCGGGCAAAAGCCGATAAAGAGTGTGAAATCAGTGTTGGGATTTGGCGGGATGAAGGTAATTACGCTAATCTCGGTTTCTCTGCAATACTGCCGCTGACAACGGATTGGCGGACATTTACGTTTTCCTTTATTCCGAAAGAATCGTGCAGTAATGCACGTTTCAACATTGGCAGATTCAAGGCGGGTATTTACGAGTTTACCGGAGCAACGCTTAAACAGGGCGGTGTAACAGCATTGACGGCAGATGAAACGCTGGAGTCGGCAGCGATTCCGCTTATAGACAAAAACGGTTACGCAGCCGGTGATGCCGTATCGTACCGCTGGCTGCCCAAAGAAGCCGCCGCCGACTTCGGTGAATTTTTGCAAGAGCAGCAAAAAACAGACAAATAATTTTCAACGTATGCCTGATT
>JAITQJ010000198.1 GCA_031288955.1 Planctomycetaceae bacterium
GACACCGTTTACCAACGCTTCCGGCGGTGGACAAAGAAAGGAGTTTTCGAACGTATTGAAAATTACTTGCAGTCGCAAGTAATTGAAACAAAAGGCGTTACGGAATTAGCGATGGACAGTACCTATATCAAGGTACATGCTCATGGAACGGGGGCACCTAAAAAAAGGGGGACCAATCTATCGGCAAAAGCCGAGGAGGCAACACGACAAAGATTCACGTGGTCGTAGCCTCTGCGTCTTTGCCGATAGTCCGTAGTCTCTCGCCGGGTTTGCGGCAGACGACCCGGAAGGACAGAAGTTGATGGAGGCAATACCGCAGGATATTTGTAACGGAAAGCCTTTGTTAATGGACAAGGCGTATGAGGGTAATGCGTGCCGCAAAAAGGCAAGAAAATGCAAAATGAAGCCGGTGGTGCCGCCGAAGCAAAATCGAAGGTACAAGTGGAGGTTATGATAAAGAGTTGTACAAACACCGCAACATAGTCATTAGCATTTCTTGCGGACGAAACTTGTCTGTGCTATACTGAACCGCGAAATGGAAATTTAATTACCGAACAAATCTATTGAAAACGTCGCTTATTATTTTGACATACAATCAACCGGAGTTTTTGAATATCGTTTTGCAATCCGTGATTGAGCAAACCCGGCTGCCGGAAGAAATCATCATTGCTGATGACGGTTCGGACGAGACAACCGCCGAAGTTGTGCGGTCATTTATGACAAAAACATCCGTTCCGATTCTGCATACATACCATCCGCATAACGGTTTCCGTGTAATGCTTGCGCGGAACAATGCGGCTGCGGTATCAAGCGGGGATTATCTGATATTTATTGACGGCGATTGCTTTTTGCATCCGTGCTTTATTGCCGACCATCAGTCATTTGCCGAAACGAATCATTATGCGGCAGGCAGGAGGGTCAACATCCGCCAAAAGCGCAGGGAATACATTTTACGCACCGGCAACCGGTCAATTTCGCTCTTCAGTTGGGGAACGGGCAAAAAACTGCATAGTATCCGGTCCCGGTTTTTATCCTATCTGCGTCAAAAATCGCAAAGCGGCGGAATGGCAAGTGCGAACTTCGGCGTTTGGAAAAGCGATTTTGAAAAAGTGAACGGTTTCAACGAACGGCTGGCGGGGTACAGCGGCTGCGACTACGAAATAGCGCAGCGGCTTGAAAATTCCGGTGTCAAACGCAAGTTGCTGGTTCATTGGGGCATTGCGTATCATTTTGACCATCCGCTGACGAAGCGGGTTCGCTGGTCTGAAAATGCACAACATAATTTGATACGGCAAGTTCTGAGCGAGGAAAAAGAACGCTGCTGTACCGGATTGAACCGCGCCGCTGCCGAAGGCGTTCAGATTATTAACCGCTAACCGGCTCGGCACGCCGTTTGAACGTTTCTGCTCTTGTTTTTTTACCGCACTTTCTTTATTATCCGGCAGTTTTTACGTTAACCCTAAATGATGACGGCGCGATGCAACACGATAATACTGCGGACAGTGGTGACCGTTTTATGCGCCTTGTTTAGCGGCTGCGGAACAACAAAATGGAGCGATACAAGCCGGACAGCAACCGAGCAACTGCTCATCAGCAACGCTATCGACAGGGCAGTTGATAGAGTTGATTTCAGTCCGCTTTGCCGCCGAAAATGTTTCGTCAAAACCGATTCCATCGCCCAAACCATTGACCACGATTATATGGCGATGACAGTTCGGCAGCAAATAGCGGCAGCCGGTGCTGCGTTAGCCGCCAGCGAAGCGGATGCCGATTTTATCGTTGAGGTGCGCAGCGGCGCAGTCGGGACAGACCGCGACGAGTTTTTAGTCGGCATACCGGCACTGACGCTGCCGGCAATTCCGGGAACAACGATTTCGGGTGCCGTCATACCGGAGATACCGGTTATTAAGCGGACGCGGCAGCAAGGCATCGCCAAACTTGCGCTGTTCGCTTACAACAAACATACGGGACAGTCCATTTGGTCATCGGGCAACAATCGGGGCGAGAGTACGGCAAAAAATGTTTGGGTCGGCGGTTTGGGTCCGTGGACGACAGGTACGATTCGTGATGCGGCGACCTTTGCCGGACAACCTGTGCCGGTATTATTCGGCGAAACGGGACAAACAGGCAATTCCTGGATAGACACACCGCAGGTTTTTCCCGAACACGGACAGCCGGCACCGCCGCCGGTACTTGCACCGCCGCCAAGAAAATAATTGGGGCAAAGCGCAAGCAATTTTACTTGCGCTTTTGCTTGCGCTTACTTGCGCGGCGTATGATAAATTGAATGAAGAATGAAGGCACCAGATTTATGCTGAAGCGTTTTCCGTTTTCAGACGTTGTCCGTGATTCATCAAAAAACGTGTATTTAACTGAAGAGTTTGATATTTTCAGCCGATTTATGGGGGTAAGTGCCGTAATAATCAGCACAACCGGTATAGATTAACAGCAGGAAACGATATGGAATACGATAAAACTCGCAAAGGATTTTACGGAGCATTGCCCGGACTTATTCTCGCCGCTTTTTTCAGTGTCGGCGTTGTGTTTGCCGACGGATTGAGCGATTTTGAAAAAATGCTGCAAGATGCCATTCAGGACAATGCGTCTGCGGAACAGAAAACCGCGGCAAGGACAGCGTCTAATACTCCGGCGTTGGTGAGCAAAAAGAAGGCGGATGCCGCTCCGCTGCCGGAGGCTGCCGGTAAAGAGCCGAAGGTTTTGGAAGCGAAAAAAGTCGCGGCAACTGCGGTGAAGGACAAAAAAACAGCAGAGAAAAAGCCGGAGGCAGCAGCCTTGAAGGCTGCCGAAATTATTGACGGCGGTTGGGCTACCGTGGAACCAAACGACCCGAATACCGTTGTGCCTGATAACGAAAAAGAGGAAGTTGCCGAAGAAAAGAAAGAGACGGCAGTAGAAGAAACAGAGGAAGAAGCGGAAACAGAAACAGAGACAAAAGCGGAAGTGAAAGAAGTTCCGGCGGAAGAACCGGAAACAGAAGAGCCGGAGGCGGCAGATTCTGTTTCCCCGGAAACGAAAGTTGCCGAGAAAATTGTTGAGAAAGTTACTGAAAAGGCTGTTGAGAAGGCAACTGATAAAGTTGCGGAAGGCACGGCAAAACCAGCGAGACCGGAAAAGCCGGCAGTGATAGCGGCACCCGCTAAAAAAGAGGAAGCGGAGACAGAGAAGCCGGAAAAGTCTGAAAAACCTGATGCTGCCGCCAAAGCAGATAACGCCGCTCCCGCCAAAATTGCTGAACGAAAGACACCCGTGTCTGTTCCTGATTTTGACGTTGACGATGAAAAGAAATACACCGTTCTTGACGCTTCGCTTGTAGGCGACTCCAACGGCAAAAATAAAGTCAAACTGATGTACGATGAAATCATCAACGGTTTACGGGCGCGGAACATTACCGGAAAATACGAGATGTTCAAGAATTATGCCCGAAGCACGTTGAAAGGCACTGACGGTATTAACACCGGCAGTGAACTCGACGGACGCTGCCGGTTGAGTTGGTACAAAAAACTTTACAACGACCCGATTCAAAGCGTTATCGAAGTCGAAGAGTACAGCCGGGAACTGCATCAGGGTTTAAGCGGTAGCCATCGCGGGCTTGCCGAACTGATGCCGGGTATCCGCAAACGAATGGACGTTGATGAACGGACAGACGGCGGTATCAAGTTTCCAGAGTGTAAAACACCGCAAGAGGCATTGGCAGCGGTCAAGGGCAGTTTGATGACCGCCGCATCGGCACACGCAAGAGCAATGTCCGGTTTTACGCAAGCAGAAATAAAAGAGTTGTCTGACAATCTTGTCCAGACTTTTGCCGGCAAAGGCTGCGTGAACGGTCATACCGTTCCGGCGCGGTCGGTTGGACGCAAACACGCCGATATTATGGACAAGATGGACAGGGCGGCGATGTACGATGCGGCAGAGGCACTGATACCGCTGTCGAATCCGGCATTGCTGGCACTGCTTGATAAGTTGCCGGCAAGCGTCGGTCAGTCGGTGATGATAAACGGAACAAAGGTGCAGCGGCTTTCAACTGCCGCCGGAGACATTATCATCGGCGGAAAAGAAAACAACGTGTATGATTTGGATTCTCCGGTGATGCGCGATGTTATTTGCGTCATCGACCTGGACGGCAATGATACGTACCGCGAAGGAACGTGCAGTTTAGACAGACCGGTTTTCGCCGTCATTGATTTGCACGGCAACGATACATATACAGGCAGCAAACCGGGAATTCAGGGCGGCAGCGTGCTGGGCGTTTCGATTCTTATTGATGCCGAAGGCGATGACACTTACAGTGCCGTTGACCTGGCACAAGGTTCATCAATGGGCGGTGCCGGTATTCTTATCGACCTTGCCGGTAACGACAAATACAAAGCATTACGCCGTGTACAGGGACACGCCTTGTTCGGCTTGGGTATGCTGATAGATAAAAAAGGCACGGATAATTATCACGCTGCTCTTTGGGCGCAGGGTTTCGGTGCGCCGCACGGCTTCGGCGTTTTAGAAGATGCTGAAGGCAACGACCATTATTACTGCGGCGGTTTGTATCTTGACTCGTATCCTGAACATCCGGGCTATGACGGCTGGGGACAAGGGGTCGGAGCCGGTATCCGGCAGGTTGCCAACGGCGGTATCGGTGTGATAATTGACGGCAGCGGTGATGACGTGTATGAAGTTGATTACTTTGGACAAGGCGGCGGATACTGGCTTGGAGTCGGTTTTGCGCGGGACTTCGGCGGTAACGATATTCGGCACGGAACAACGAAAACAGCATACGACGGCAGCAAGCGGCAGCAGCAGGAATGGACGCGGTTTGCCAACGGTTTCGGCTGCCATTATTCGCTCGGCTATCTGTTCGATGACGAAGGTAACGATATGTACGGGGGCAGAATTATGGGAACCGGTATGGCTTGGGACTTGTCTATCGGCTACTTGTGCGACTTTAACGGCAGCGATAAATTCACGGCAACCGGCGGAATGACGCAGGGTGTCGGTGCCGAAGGCAGTATCGGGATTCTGTTCTCCTACGGCGGTAACGATGAATTTCAGGGACGCAATCAGGCTTATGCCAGCAACGGGATTACGTATCATTCGCCCTCTAATTGCGGCGGTAATTTCAGTTTCGTCATCAATTACGGCGGAATAGATACTTACGGCAGCGGGGCAAAGAATAACGCTTATGTTCAGCGGGGCGCACAGGGCGGTTTCCTGATTGACCGACCGACGGAAGCCGAAGCGGCAGGAAACAGCGTTGCTCTGAAAGCAATGATTGAAAAACGCAATCAGGAGATTGCCGATTACGATGCCGATGTTGCTCAAAAGAAAGAGGAGGCAGCGGCAAGAGGACGGCGGTATGTTCCCCGAACAAGAAGACCGCAGCCGATAACGGAAGCAGAACAGCAGCAAATCGGCGCAGTACCGTCCTTTAACAGTGCGGAAGCAATGAAAACAAGCGGGACGGAAGCAAGCGTGAAATGAATAATTAAAAATGAACAATGAATAATGAAAAGAAAACGAAAATAGAAACGGGCTGAACCCGTCCGGCATTATTCATTATTCATTTCTAACAGACTAACTTTAATAACAAACGACGATGAATAAGCATTGGTTATTGACAACTTTGCTCGGTGTTGCCCTGCAAGGAATCCTTTATGGTGATAATTATACTTTAGACGGAACCGAAGAGCCGGATAACATTCCGAACTTTGCGGTCAATGCCGTCGATGCTCCGGTGCGGATTAAGGTTTCGGAAAATGCACCGCAGGCGGATACCGAAAAAGACGCATTGGTGCGCGACGGCGATGTACCGCTGAATCCGCCGCTGCTTGTCAAGTTGCCCAACGGCGAGTTGAAAACGTCCGAACATTACACACTGGTACAGTATAATTCCAGTCCGAGTAATAACAGGAAAGGAAATGCGTCATCGGGCGATAAAAAGGCGGACAGCAAAACGGAGGGCAATCCGAATCACGTCCCGAACGATTGGAATTCATTAAGCGATACCGAAAAAGTAGCGAGGCTGAAGGTCTCTATCCGTTCGACATTGATTGCAAACACGAAACGGGGCTTGAATACGCAGAACAATTCGCCGCACGATATTTTGCTGATGACGCTTCCCTACGGAGCGGATGCGAAAGTTTGGCAGCCGAATCCGAATGCGAATTCCCGTGATAAAAATGACCCGAAGGGGACGGCGGTGTATTCCATCGGAGCGTTATGCTGGAATTATCCTTGCGGAGGCAAGACGATATTGCGCACGGACGGCAGCCGGGTTTTTGCGAAACTCGGTTACGGTTACCAGCAGCGTGCCGGTTCAATGCTGGCAATGATGTCGATGTCGAACATTATGCCGGATTACGAATTAAAAGTTGCCGGCGGTGCGTTTGCGATAGCGGATTTGATTGAGAGCGAAAAGACCTCGGTTTCGAGCGGACAAAACCTTTCACAGGTGTTGACGGGGCTTGCATTTTACTGCAAAGTCAAAGACCAATGGAAAAACGATTTGGGCGAGACGTGGAACATTGAACGGATGACGACCGAAGAACTGAACAGACCGATTGACCAGGGTTCGAGCGATGTAACGGATTGGCTTCTCGGTTTAACCTCGGCGGTGAAGTTATACGAAGGCGAACACAAACCGATACGGGGTTCGCTGGCTTTGGCGAAGAAGCAGTTGAAGACGTATCAGGATTTTGTGTTATCGGTTCAGAACGACCAGTATTTGTGGCATCCGAAATTTTTCCTTTATAAGGGGACAAATCCTGATGCTTATGAAACGCTTTATTCAAGCGGACACATTTTGCGCTGGTTATTGTTATCGTTATCGGACAAGGAGTTGCAGAGTCCGGCAGTGGTGCGGTCGGTAGCATCGCTGACTTCGGTAACAAACCGGATACCGGCGAACATTACGGCATCGGCATTGACTGACCGGCAGTTGGAATCGCTTGCGGTATCGCTGCATACCTTGTCGATATATTACCAAAGAGTTTTCGGCGGAGAAGAATTGTCAATGCGGTAAAGTCAGCAGTGAAAGAGCCGAAAAAGATGACAAAGAGCCGGAGGTGATAATCTCCGGCTTTTCGGCTATAATGGTCTTGTCTTTTGCATTGGATAAATGATGCTGCGGCTGACTCTTTATTTTATGTTTTCGGCGTTTGCCGCTGCTGCAACGGCGGATGAAGACCGCTGGCTGACGGAAAATTTCGGCGGCGATGCTGCCGGTTTTTCTATCAGATACCAGCATTTTCTTCAGGAAAAACCGTTTCCTGTTGTCAGAGATAATGCGCAGAAAACAATCGAAAACCATCGTAAAGCCGCTGCGGTGTATGCGAAACTTGCCGAAGTGTGCCGAACGTTAGCCGATTCAGGAACGCTGCCCGATGCCGTGCCTGCGTTAAAAAAAGACCGCCGAAACAAAATCAGCGGTTCTTGGAATCTTTATGCGGATATTCCCGTCAACGCTGCCGACTTGCGCAGCGAGGCATTGTTTCTGCAATACCAATCTCTCCGACGGACTGCCTCCGCCGATGTCCAAAAGATACCCGCACTGCAAAAGTTTGCCGACGGCATCGAAGCGGACGCAGCCGCTGCCGGTCTGTTTCAGGTTCTGAAACGCGATGCGTGTTCGGCAATGTTAAACAGAGTCGATACTTCAAAAACGAATACCGAAACACCAGAACAATTTTTTACGGCGGTCAAACCGTTTGCAGCATTTTTGCAGAAATATCCGGGTGAAGCGAACTTTCAGTTAGCGGACAATTTTTTGCGCTGTGCCGGTGAATTATCGAAGCGGTATCAGACGAATCCGCCGGAGCAATTTACCGCCGCTTTGGAACTGCTCAAGAATACGTTTGCGGCTGTTCAAAAACGTCTCCCTAAAAAGGCGGAGCCGGACGGAACTGTAACTTCCGCTTCTTTTGACCGCATCACCGAATTGGCGGCTATCGGCGAGGGAACACTGCGGCGGCTGGAACTCGCCGGCAAACCGATGCCGGTCTGGGGTGCCGGTTTGGACGGTAAAGTGCTTGATGCAAAAAGTCTCGACGGTAAAGTTGTACTGCTTGATTTTTGGGCAACTTGGTGCGGACCGTGTATTGCCGAGTTTCCGCATTTGAAAAAACTTTACGCAAAGTACAAGGATAAAGGCTTTGAAATCGTCAGTTTTAGTGTCGATAAAGACACGGCAGCACTGCGGCAATTCGTTAAAAAAAACGAATTGCCCTGGCTCGTTTTATCGAAGGAAACAACAGCAGAAGCGGGTATGCCGTTTTTAACGGCTTATTACGGCGTGAAGGCATTGCCGGTTGTTCTCCTGCGGGACAGGGACGGCAAGTGCCTTTTGCTGAATGCCCGCGGCAGCCGGCTTGATGAAAAACTGGCTGCACTATTTTAGAGAGTCTTGCACCTCACCGCTTTTCGTTAATCCAATCGGTGTGAAACGGTCCTTCGTTCGGCTTGTCAATGCGTTTGTACGTGTGCGCACCGAAATAGTCCCGCTGCGCCTGCAATAAGTTTGCCGGCAACACCTCTGACCGGTACGAATCGTAATACGATAACGCCGTTGAAAATGCCGGCACCGGAATACCGAAATCTATCGCCGTCTTCACAACGTTCCGCCAAGCCGTCTGTGCCGATTCCACTGCCTCCTTAAAATACGGAGCCAGCAGCAGATTTTCCAATTTCGGGTCGGCATCGAACGCCTCCTTAATCCGCTCCAAAAACGTTGCCCTGATGATACACCCGCCGCGCCACAACATCGCAATTTCACCGAATTTCAACGACCAATCGTATTCTTTCGCCGCCCCCTGCATCTGAACGTAACCCTGTGCATACGAACAAATTTTGGAAGCATAGAGAGCCTGACGAATCTGTTCCGCAAAGTCGGCAGACAATTTTGTGTCCGGCTTTCCTCCGCCTTTCAACGCCTTGGAAGCGTGGACACGTGCCTCTTTCATTGCCGAAATGCACCGGGCATAAACCGCTTCAGTAACAAGACTGCTCGGCGTACCGATGTCGAGTGCCAGTTGACTCATCCATTTTCCCGTCCCCTTTGCCCCTGCGGTATCGAGAATCAAATCGACAAGATACTTGCCCGTCTCTTTGTCTTTGACGGTAAAAATGTCTTTTGTGATGTCGATAAGGTAACTATCGAGTTCCCCCTTGTTCCATTCGGCAAACGTTTCGTGAATCTGTTCGTTATTGTAACCGAGAGCATTTTTGAGCATCCAATACGCTTCGCAGATTAACTGCATATCGCCGTACTCGATACCGTTGTGTACCATTTTGACGTAATGTCCCGCCCCGCGAACACCGACCCATTCGCAGCACGGTACCGAGTTATTCTTTCCGACCTTTGCAGAAATTACCTGAAAAATTGGTTTGACAAGTTCCCACGCTTTTTCGCTGCCGCCCGGCATCATACTCGGACCCTTGCGTGCGCCTTCTTCACCGCCGGAAACGCCGGTACCGATGTACAATAATCCTTTGCTTTCGACAAATTTGGTGCGGCGTTCGGTGTCGCGAAAATGCGTATTTCCGCCGTCTATAATGACATCGCCGGGTTCGAGGAGCGTCAACAATTCCTCAATGACGGCATCAATAGCCGCCGTTTTCGGATAAAGGGCGATTTCCGGTGCAGGAACGGCATCTTTCGACTGAATCATCAGCATCACTTTTCGCGGACGCTTCAGTTTCGAGACGAGTTCGGCAAGAGAATGTGTGCCGGCAAGTTTATCGCCTTTGGATTTACATTCCGGCTGGCTGATAAATTCGTCAACTTTGGAAGTTGTCCGGTTGAAGACGGCAACGTTAAATCCGTGGTCAACCATATTGAGAACGAGGTTTTGCCCCATCACGGCAAGCCCCATTAAACCGATGTCGTAATTTCCGCTCATTGCTTGAGTCTTTTTTCTTTGAGTGTCGATTAAAGCAAACGTCTATTCTACCACAAATGGGAGCGGGGAATAGTAGGATAGCGGCGGGTGTAAGCCCCCGATGAGAAAACGTCTTTCTCTCTGTCTTTGAAGCACCGGCTACGCTTCGGTCTCTAACCCCAATGCCGGTAACTTTTCTTCCGCCGTTTCCAGCAAATTAACCGAAGAACCGGCAATGCCCTGAATCGAACCAATGAAGCCGTTAGTGAGAAGCAGTACCCTTTCGAGTTGCTTTTCCCGCTCTTTCCAAATCCGCTCCATTGCCTGACGCTCTTTATCGTACCCTTTTTTCAATTCGGTGTGGCACCCAATAACCTCTTCTAGTTGCCGGCGGAATCCGGCACCGGTCACGTAATCATACAGCAGTTGCATTTTTTCCCCCTTGTTGGTTTGCGAGGAATATGCCTCACTTATCCGCAGCAGACTGTCGCGCAGTAACGGTACGATGACCTTGAATTCACTGAACGAACATATCCAAACGCCGTCAAGATTGCCGAGTTTGTCCATACCGGCAGGCATTGTTTCCGTTACGATAATCATCATATCGGCATTGACCCGTCCGGCATCTTCTTTAAGTTTTCCGACCCAATCGTTGCTGAACGCTTTTGTGCGTTTGCTCTCATAAAGAATAACTCCCGCATCCGTTCCCGCCCGCGTGCGTACCCGATGAACGGCATCAGCACCACGTTTTCCTTTTGGGACTTCGGAAATAACGTCATCACGGAACGCATCCTTCAAAAATTCTTCAATCGCCAACTCCTGCACCTCGCCTTGAAGTTGCTGCGACCCTTGTTCATTTTTTCGCTTCAGTTCTTCGATAAGTTTCGCTTGGTCGGACGCTGTCTTTTGGGTTTCAAGTATTCTTAACTCATACCGCTCCGCCTCTTTTTTCCTGATTGCTTCCTCCTCTTCTTTCCATTTTTGTGAATACTGCTGCTCATAGCGTAATTCCAAATCCTGTTCTTGCGATTTGATTTGCCGTTTGAGTTTCTCGTTTTCAATTTGGGCGGACTTCAACACCTGAAGTTGCTTGGTCGTTTCTGCCGCCGCTTCGGAAAGCGATTTGACTTGGACTTCGTATTCCGATTTTATTTTCGCTTCAGTTTCTTTGGCGATTTCCTTTTCTATCTTGGCGACTGCCGCCCTGGTTTGTTCGGCAACCTGCTCGTCGATGGCAGTTTGCTGCTCTTTTACAGTCTTTTCCTTTTGAGCAAGCGCAGTTTCCCGTTTCTTTATGCCGGTCTCCATTTCGGCAATTTTTGTGCGGTATTCCTGCTGGTACTTTTCTTCAATGCTGTGTCCCAAAACGGCTTCGACATTCAATTCCGCCCCGCATTGGGGACAATTTACGGTGTTTTCCATTTTATTTTCACTGTGTTATTCCCTCCGTTTTTTTTACGCAGAGGAATGAAAAAGTTGCCTGTGGGCGTATATCAGTTGGCAGATAACGACGTTGTCGCCGGTTTGCCCCCCGGTCGCTCGCTCTTGTTTGACTTCTTCGGTCATTCAATCATACTATCACAGTTTATTACAGTTAAACAAAACAAAACCTTTCTTGTATGCTTGACCTTTCGGTCATTCAACTGCCGAAAAAGGAGTCTCGTTCTTTCGTCAACAGGATTATATCGGTTGTAAGACGGCGGAGCAACCCTTGATGTCTCTCTAATGCTGCTCTTTATCAAATAACGTTTCGAGCATCGTGTCCAATTTGTCTCCCCGTGCGTCGGGGGAATGACTTTATTTTCCAACGTTGCCGCATCAAACGTTTTTTCTGCCGCCGCATTTCTTTATAGACTTCGGGAAACGGCAGCGAGTTGCTCCAATTTGTCCAACGCCGCCCCGGAATCAATCGATTTCGCCGCAAGACGGATTCCGTCTTCCATATTTTCCGCCTTTTCACTGCACAACAGCGCAGCGGCAGCGTTAAGCAAAACGATGTTTCGTTTACCGCCGGTAATCCTGCCTTGAAGAATTCCCCGCAGAATATCAGCGTTCTCCGCTGCATCGCCGCCGTGCAGTTCCCGCAGGTCAGTCAATTCGCCGTCAAAATACAGTTCAGGAAAAAAATCATACGTCCGTATCCGTCCGTTCACCAATTCTGTAACACGGCTGCGCGTTGTAACCGTTAATTCGTCCATTCCGTCGTAGCCGTTGACGACCATCGCCCGGCGGCAGCCGAGTTCACGAAGCGTTTCGGCAAAAACCTCCGTCAACTGCGGAGCATACACGCCGAGCAGCACATAACCTGCTCCTGCCGGATTCGTCAGCGGTCCAAGCAAATTAAAAAGTGTTCGGATTCCTAACCGCTTGCGGAATACCGCAACACGCCGCAGTGCCGGATGAAAACGTTGAGCAAAAAGAAAACCGATACCAATCTGTGCAACGTACTCCTCAATCCGTTCCGGCGGAACGTTCAGATTGACACCGCAGGCTTCGAGAACATCAGCACTGCCGCAGCGTCCCGATGCCGCCCTGTTACCGTGTTTGGCGATGAGAAGTCCTGCACCGGCAGCAACGAAAGCAGCGGTCGTGGATATATTAAACGTGTCCAGTGAATCTCCGCCGGTTCCGACAATATCGACAACAGGCGAACCGAGAATCTGAATACGGTAACTATGATGCCGCATCGCCCTTGCCGCACCGGTCAACTCCTGTACGGTTTCGCCTTTCATTGAAAGGGCAACGAGAAGTCCCGACAGAAGTATCGATTCTTCTTCGCTTAATTCAGTGCCGCTGCCGGCAAGAATTGTATGAAACAAATCTTCTATTTCCGCAGCAGTTCTGTTTTCACGCCGCAACAGAGCAGCAATTCCGCTGCGGCAGCATTCGGTTAAAGTCATTGTGGTTAGCGGTTAGTTGTTAGCGGCAAGTGAATGGGGCAGCGTTTCACTGACCATTCATATTGCACGTTACCGTCAGAAAATTGCGCAGCAGACGTTTGCCGATGACCGTCATAATGGATTCAGGGTGAAACTGAATTCCTTCCATCGGATACTCCCGATGACGGATTCCCATAATTTCGCGGTCGTCCTCCGATTCCGCCGTGATAATGAACGCTTCCGGCAGCGTGTCCCGCTGCGCTACAAGCGAGTGATAACGCATCGCTTCAAACGAACCGCTTACGCCGTCAAAAAGTCCTTTGCCGTCGGAGCGGATACGCGAGGTTTTGCCGTGCATAATGTTCGCCGCCCGAACGACATTACCGCCGAAAGCATAGACCATTGCCTGATGTCCGAGACAAACGCCCAGCAGCGGAATTTTTCCCGCAAACGCTTTTATCACGTCAGGAGTAATCCCCGCTTCCGAAGGATGTCCCGGACCCGGTGAAAGGACAATCCCTTCCGGCTTGAGTTGGGCGATTTCCTGCACCGTCATTTTATCGTTGCGTGCAACCTGAACATCTGCTCCGAGCATCCGGAGATACTGAACAAGATTGAACGTGAACGAATCGTAGTTGTCTATCATCAAAATCATTCTGTTGTTCCTTTCCTAAAATGCTGCTGTTTCCAGCATTGTTAATGCTTTGGCGATTCCCATCGCTTTGTTGACCGTTTCTTTGTATTCGAGTTCCGGTACAGAATCGAAAACGATTCCGCCGCCTGATTGTGCGGTCAACTTTCCGTTACGAATACAGGCAGTCCGTATCGTGATGGCGAAATCAATGTTGCCGTTGTATGCAATGTATCCGGCTGCTCCGCCGTAGGGACCGCGGGGCGTTGTTTCCTGTTCGGCAATAATCTGCATCGCCCTGACTTTCGGCGCACCGGAAAGCGTTCCTGCCGGAAATGCTGCCCGAAAAAGGTCAAAGCCGTCATAAGCGTCTTCAATTTGTGCGGTAACATTCGAGACTAAATGCATCACGTGCGAATGACGTTCGATAAACATCAGGTCGGTAACCTGTACCGTTCCCGTTTTGGCAATCCGTCCTAAATCATTGCGTCCAAGGTCAACGAGCATCAAATGCTCTGCTTTTTCTTTAGGGTCCCGCAGCATTTCGTCCGCCAATTCTCTGTCCCGCTGTTCGGTTTGTCCCCGCTTGCGTGTTCCGGCAATCGGACGCAGCGTTGCCGTTCTGCCTTCGAGACGCACCATCGTTTCAGGCGAAGAACCGACAAGTATGGTTTCGCCCAGGTGCATAAAGAACAAATACGGCGCAGGATTGAAAAACCGCAGCGCACGGTAAAGCGAAACGGCATCAGGTGCATCATCGGCAACGAATTGCTGCGAAAAAACGCATTGAATCATATCGCCGCTGCGGATATGTTCCTTTATTGCGGCAACCCGTTTGCGGTATTCCTGTTCGGAAATGACCGGTGTAAGCATCAAATCGGCAGAACACTGCGGCGGCTGTGCGGCAAACGGTTTTTCCAGTTCGGCTTTAACCCGCTGAATCTCGTCAACCGCATTGCGGTACAATTCTTCATACTTCGCATCTTTCTTCGGGAATACTGTTACACAAACCGTCAGGACTTGTTTCACGTTGTCGAAAATTAACAGCGTTTTCGGAATCACGAACGAGGCAAACGGAGAATCTTCAGTCTTATTCGGAATGTTTTCAAAAAAGGAGACCATCTCGTAAGCAAAGTAGCCGACGAGTCCGCCGAAAAACCGCGGCAATTCGGGATGTTCGCCGCTGCGGTAATGTTTCATCAGTTCCCGCAGCGTTTCCAGCGGCTTGCCGTGATGCTCTATCAAAGAGGTACTGCCGGAGTCACACTCTTTCACCTCAACGGTTTCCTTTTGAACGGTGATGAAGGAATGTGCATTGATGCCGATGAAGGAGTACCGCCCCCACTTTTCGCCGCCTTCGATGCTTTCAAAAAGAAAAACACCGTTCTTCTGCGGCGGATAAAACCGCTGCAAGAGCGAAACGGGAGTATGCTGGTCGGCAAGAATCTGTACCGTAACCGGAACAACGGTGTATTGCTTTGCCTGTTCGATAAATTGGTTTAAGGTTAACATTATTTGCGGGGTGCTGGGTTGTGTTGCCCTGTGTTGCTTGGGGAATAAAAAAAGCCGACCTTACCGGACGGCTTTACGTAAATGAACGAAAAAAGCCGTGAACGTTAAACGCCCACGGCTTGCTTATTTGTTTGCGGAAATATCACTTTCCTCTGAATACAGCAATGACCGAAGCGTTCCCGGACAAACGCCAGGACCGCCGCCAAAACAAACCAACTGTTGCTGAATCCATATTCATTATGGGTTGAATTCTAACGAAAAGAAATTTTTTGTCAAGCCCCCGGTATATCAGAGCCGCCATCGCAAAATAGCGGGTTCACTTGCAAAAACGGACACAGCGGTTAGAATGAGTTTGTCTCTATCCGCAAACCGTTGTGTACGAAATGATGAACAATCTTTTTTCCGAACTCGGCATTACCTTTGATGATGTATTACTCGAACCCCAATACAGCGAAGCCGTACCGTCAAGCGTCAACGTCAGTACCGTCCTGACAAAACGGATTTCACTGCGAATCCCTCTTATCAGTTCACCGATGGATACCGTAACCGAAGCCGATATGGCTATCGCCCTCGCACAAGAAGGCGGCATCGGTATCATTCATAAAAATTTGTCCATCGAGCAGCAAGCCGGCGAAGTGTCCAAAGTCAAACGCTCCGCCAACGGCATCATCCGTCATCCGGCAACACTGCCGCCCAGCGCAACGGTTGACGATGCAGCACTTCTGATGAGCGAAAAAAATGTTTCCGGCGTTCCCGTCGTTCACGAAAACGGCAAACTTTGCGGCATACTGACACGGCGGGACCTCCGGTTTCTCGAAAACGGACGGATAAAAATATCTGACGTAATGACCGCCGCAAACCTTGTTACCGCAAAGGGTAACGTCACTTTGGAACAAGCCGAATCCGTATTGAAAGAAAAAAAAGTAGAGAAACTGCTCCTCGTGGACGATAACTATAGATTGACGGGGCTTATCACGATTAAGGACATTGATAAGATGCGCAGTTATCCCCGCCGCTGTGTCGATGACGACGGGCGGTTACGGGTCGGTGCTGCGGTCGGTGTTCACGATGATGAACGCATTGACCGGCTTATCGAACGCGATGTCGATTTGCTGGTCGTGGACAGCGCACACGGACATAGTTCCAACGTGATAGAAACCGTTCGGCGGATTAAAAAGCATTATGATATTGACGTGATTGCCGGTAACGTGGCAACCGAAGACGGGGCGAAAGCACTTGCCGATGCGGGTGCCGATGCCGTAAAAATCGGTATCGGACCGGGTTCAATCTGCACAACGCGGGTTGTATCAGGAGTCGGCGTTCCGCAGATAACAGCAATTTCACGGGCAGCAAAAGCCTTGGACGGCAGCGGTGTTGCGATTATCGCCGACGGCGGTATCCGTTATTCCGGCGATATTACAAAAGCGATTGCTGCTGGTGCGCACGCCGTAATGATAGGCGGGCTGTTTGCCGGTTTAGAGGAGAGTCCGGGCGAGTTGATTTTGTACCAAGGCAGGACGTTCAAAAATTACCGGGGAATGGGGTCGCTGGGAGCAATGGTACACGGTTCGAGCGAGCGGTATCGGCAGGGAATGGATATTTTGCCGGAAAAGTTGGTGCCGGAAGGCGTGGAAGGCAGAGTGGCATACAAAGGTAAACTGGGACCGTTTGTGTATCAGTTGGTCGGCGGTTTGCGTGCCGGTATGGGGTACTGCGGCGCGCAAACGATTAACGATTTGCGGACGAAATCACGCTTTATCCGTATTTCGCCGGCAAGCGGAAAAGAAAATCATCCGCACGACATTGTGATAACGCAGGAAGCCCCGAATTATAGCAGCGAATAATAACAATAAACGTTTTTGAGTGGAAAGGATTCCGAGATGAAAAAGGTTCGTTTTTCAATGTTGGTGTTGGCGGGTGCCGTTTTGACGGCAATGCAGGTGTTCGGCGGCGAACTGCAATGGGCGAAACCCGGCACCGTTCAGCCGAAGTCTGCTGCAACAGCGCAGACCTCTTCGGTAACGCTGGAATATCCGGTGATTCTCGTGCAAAATGTTGAGGAAAGGCAGAAACCAACTGCGGCAGTGTCGAAGCCGGCACTTGCTCCGGTACCGCAAGCGGCGAATATCCAAAAGACGCCTTGCGATTACGAACTGAAATCGATTACATCAATTTCTTATGATATTCGGCGCAAACAGGGCGAGGTGCCGGAAGAGTGTACGACGAATGCCCGCGAGTACACGGGACGGCACTTTGACCAGACGTGTTATCGGTGGAAGGCATCGAATCTTTGTACAAAGGCAGCCTATTTTGAGGACGTGCAGTTAGACCGGTATGGTCATTCGGTATGTCCGGCGATGGAGCCGATTATTTCCGGTGCGAAATTTTTCGCAACAGTACCGCTGTTGCCGTACTATGCCGGAGTAACGCCGCCGTGCGAGTGTGTTTACACGTTAGGACATTACCGTGTCGGTAATTGTTCGCCGTATATGGTTCAGCCGTTCCCGATTTCGTTCCGCGGTGCATTGCTTGAAGCGGGTGCCGTCGGCGGTGCCATTGCGGTGCTGCCGTAACGGTATAATCAGCCAAAAACGTTTCAGAGCCGTAATGAGCCGCAATCGTAAGACCGCGGCTCTGGAATGTTTATGAAAACTGCCCTGCACGGTTTTAGTAAAAGTCCCCCTGCTGCGGAAGAAAACGTATTGTACCGTGTGTTTATATGTTACAATATCCGGGCAGATGCGAACCGACCATTTTCCCATTTCCGTTTTTCCGTTTTCCCTGACGCTCGGCGAAGGACCCGTTTGGGATAACGAAAGCGGACGGCTGTTTTTTCTTGATATTACAAAAAAACAACTGCACCGTTTCAATCCTAACGGCTGTTCTGATAACACGGCTGATGAAGTTTTTGCCCTTGAGACGCTGACCGGCTGCGCTGCGCCCTGCCGCAGCGGAAACTGGCTCATCGCCGCCCAAAACGGTATTCAGGAAGTACAACTGTTAAGCGGCAGCGGGCATTGTCAAGTCAAAATTCTGCGGACGCTGACTCACCCCGAAGTTGCCGATGCGGATAATCGTTATAACGACGGCAAATGTTCGCCCGAAGGACGTTTTTGGTTCGGTTCGCTCAATATGAATCACGAAAAACACCGGGCGGCACTCTATTGCTGGGACGGAACGCAATGCCGGACAGTTTTAAGCGGAGCAACAAACTCGAACGGTCTCGGCTGGTCTCCCGGCGGTCATACGTTTTATTGGATTGACACACCGACTCGTCAAGTTGAAGCCTTTGACTATAATACACAAGACGGCACGTTGAGTAACCGGCGGACGGTCATCCGCTTTGCCGACGATTTATCCTGGGGCAGACCGGACGGAATGACCGTTGATGCGGCAGGCAACCTTTGGATTGCACATTGGAACGGCAGTTGCGTAACGCATTGGAATCCTCACTGCAATATCGAACAAGGCGGCGAATGTTTACAAACGGTTCCGCTGCCGGTGCTGAATGTTACGTCAATGACTTTCGGCGGCAGTTCTTTGGATACCTTGTACATTACGTCAGCCCGTTCGGACAATGAATCGGCATCGGGCAATCTTTTTTCATTCAAACCGCTCGTCGGCGGAATACCGGCGGGACGATTCGCCTATTGATTTGGATAAAGAGCAGGAAAAACATCGGGGGGATAACGTCCTCCGATTTTTATGCTATAATAATTCCAACTCGAACCGCAGAACTTTAACCGCCTGTATGCTGCTCTCGCCGAAGTCCGACATTGTTTTCAAGTTAATTTTCGGCGACCAGCGCAATGCGGACGTGTTAGCGGCATTTTTGCAA
>JAITQJ010000202.1 GCA_031288955.1 Planctomycetaceae bacterium
TTTCGAGGGGTGTAGTCTAAATCACGACCGCGGCGTTATATTTTGTCTTTAATTCCGTTTTTTGTCAATTCCTCTTCCGCCGCGACGGCTTTTTCCAGTTCCGCTTTGACACCTAAAAAGACATCAACCAATGCGGGGTCAAAATGCGTTCCGCTGCCGCTTCGTATCATTTCGACAGCCTGTTCAATGCTGTACGACTCTTTGTACGAACGCTGCGAAACAAGGGCATCGAAAACATCGACAATCGCCATCAAACGTCCTTCGAGCGGAATTCCGTCCTGGGACAAACCGAAGGGATAGCCCGTGCCGTCCCAGCGTTCGTGATGTGTTTCCGCCATTCGTTTAGCGTGCAGGATAAACTCGCTGTCGGCGGTGTCCTCTTCAATTTTTTCAAGGAGTTTCCCGCCGATGACGGTGTGCTGCTTCATCTCCTCAAACTCGTCGTCGAGTAATTGTACAGAACTCGTTAAAACGGCATCGCGGACGGCAACCTTGCCCACATCGTGCAGCACGGACGACATTGCCAGCAGATTACCGTTCCACTGAGCGATTTCACCGGCATAAACATCGCTGCGTTTCAGAGCATCGAAAAAAACATTCATCAGGTTCTTGACCCGATGAACGTGCTGACCGGTTGAATCATCGCGGTACGCAACGACCTCGGCAAGGACATCGAAAATTGTTTTCTGCAACTCAATAACGGTTTTCGTTTTTTCGTCAACTAACTGCTGAAGGTTGTCGCTATAAAGCGACAGTTGCCGGTGCTGTGCTACCAGCAGCAGGTGCAGTTCAATACGTTTACGGAATACTTCCGGCGAAAAAGGTTTTGTAATGTAATCAATGGCACCGAGAGTTAAACCCCGTGCTTCATTTTCGTCGGAGTTATACGCCGTGAGAAAAATGACGGGAATGTCCCTTGTTTTCTCTACCGCTTTGAGACGGGCGCAGATTTCGTAACCGTCCATACTGGGCATTCCAATATCAAGAATAATAACATCGGGAATGATACTTTCGAGGAGCCGGAATAATTTTTCGCCGGAGGGAATCGTAAATACTTCGTAAGTGTTGGCGAGGGCGTTCCGTGCCGCACTTAAATTGGTTAGGGAGTCATCGACAATAACAACTTTTTCTTTACTCGTTTGCATAGATGACAATACAAGGTTGGGGTGCGTCCATTCTACCAAAAAGTTTCACCCCGGTCAACAAGATATTTGACGAAGACAAACACTGCCTCTTCCGCATTTTTACAAGAGAAAAACCTGCGGGCGAGAGGATTTGAACCTCCACTAGATTTCTCCAACCAGGCCCTCAACCTGGCGCGTCTGCCAATTCCGCCACGCCCGCTGCGTGCCGGAGTATATTTTAACGCAATTATCTCTGCCGTCAAGAGCAGTGGAGACTCTTTATTGTTTTTGAGGCTATCATACTCTACCCCCCCCCATTGCGTAAAACTTTTAATACAGTAAAATGTTTCTATAGTAAAACAGCGATGTCCAAAAAAGATGCGGAAACGTGCTGGAACACGTCATCTCCCGCATCCGTTCAGGGCATCCGTATCACTAAACACTTAACCTAGGAGAAAAAATGTTAAAGCAATCGTTCGTTCCCTGTCCCATTAAACACCGAAACCTGCCCAAAGGTTCCGATGCACCCCAAAAAGCCGGAAAACTGATGACCGGCTTCACCCCGCCCGCTGCCGAACGTGGTAGTTTGGTTAACTTGGGGGGGGGGGGTAGTCCAAGTAGGCTGCACGCCTGCACTCTCGTTGAACTCCTCGTCGTCATTGCCATCATCGGCATCCTCGTTGCCCTGCTGCTTCCGGCAGTGCAGGCAGCACGAAATGCCGCAAGACGGATGCAATGTACCAACAACGAAAAGCAATGGGTTTTGGCTATGCACAATCACCACGATACCTACGGAACGCTTCCTCCCCACGGTCTAACGTACGGCATCGGTCCGATAGCGAACTCGACTCCTACCGTCTATGACGAAAGTGACCCTATTCAGGTCTATCAGAACGCAGAATGTGCCAGTGCTTTGGCAAGAGTATTGCCGTTTATCGAAATGGCTAACGTTGTTATGGGAGCGGATTTTTCGCAAATAACAAGCGGTCATTTCAAATCCTCGCCTAATCCGTATTACAACGATATGAAAGTTACCGACTTGCCGTGTATTCTTTGCCCTTCCGATGATAAGATAGACCACGCAATACAAGGCGACTGGAAATCCGGGAACTACGTTGTCTGTGTCGGTTCGGGAACGGGGGAGAATTCAAGATTTGATGTCAAATCAGACGGAGTATTTTACAAGGCAGCGAATTCCTGTGCTTCGACAAGTGACCCAAACACTGTTGAGAAGACCAACGGCGACCACGGTCTTGAGGCAATGACGGACGGAACGAGCAATACGATGGTTCTTTCTGAAGCGTTGGTGTATATGAGTTTCCTAAATGGGAGAAACGCCGCCGATGCAAGTGTCGTTAACCGTCTAACGCTAAATGCAGACAAACCTGAATTAGATACCGCAAACCCCGATTTAGTTGCAGCGACGGCAGCGTGGGGGGCGATTACGGGCAAGCAGAACCGCTGTGAGTCGTGGTTATCCAGCCGTTGGGACCATTCGGTTTATAAGGCGTAGCTGACACCGAATCAAAAAGATGCCTGCGGTTATGCAAGCGTCAATTTTACCCCTGTGATAAGCGGTATTCGGCGAGGTATTTTCAAGGCGGCGAGTAATCACACCGGCGGAGTCAATGCGGCTTACGGCGACGGCAGCGTTAGTTTTGTCAGCGACAATGTTGACCGGCTGATTTGGGCAAACTCGTCCACGATGAACAACGAGATAACGGAAGACAGTTTTATTACGCCTACGCCGCCCAGCCCGTAATGGGTTGACGGTATTTCAGAGGTGTTGATTTCAGAGCCGCCATCGTAAGATGGCGGATAAAAACCGCTATCTTGCGATAGCGGCTCTGGTTGTATTAGGATATTTCAGACATTCAAAATAAAAATACTCACTTATGCGTTTTCGTTTGTTCCGTTTTCTGTTGTTGGTTCTTGCCGGTTTGGTTTCGGCTTGTCCGGCGTTTGCACAGCCGGATTTGTCGCAGAAAATTGGTCCGACGATTGCCGATACCGGTTCGGAATTTTACCGTTTCGAGCGGTTCGCAATGGATTCCGATGACGGCGGGCGGCATTACAAAATTGCTGTCGGTATTCCGAAAGCCGATGTACCGGAAAAGGGCTTTCCCGTCCTTTATATGCTTGACGGCAACGCTGCGCTGGCGGCATTGGACGATAAATTGTTCAGCCGTTTGAGCGGAACGCTTCCGGTCATTGTTACGATTGGTTATGACACCGAACTTCGTTTTGATGTCGTTTCCCGTGCTTTCGATTATACCCCTGCGATGCCTGACGGCACGCAACCGAAGGACGAACGCGGCAGAAAAGGCGGCGGTGCCGATGTTTTCGCCGCATTGATTGAGACGAAAATCAAGCCGAAGGCGGAGTCGCTCGTTCGCATCGACAAAAACCGGCAGGCAATTTGGGGACATTCTTACGGCGGCTTGTTCGTTTTGAACACGCTTTTTCGTCATTCGGAGATGTTCCAAAACTATATTGCAGTTAGTCCGTCACTTTGGCAGCAGAGGGGTGCTATATTCCAATATGAAAAGGATTTTGCGGCGAAAGAGCCGAAGCGGGATTTTCGTTTGCTGCTCTTTCACGGCACTGACGAGAAAAAGGCGGAGCGAACCGGCGATGCGGACAATCCAGTCCGGCAAAAGATGCAGGATATGCGCCGTTCCGTTCCGGCAGATGCTGGTCGGGAACTGTCTCTCCGGCTTCGGACTGTGCTGCGGGAGTCGGAATATGCCGAACTGAAAGGTCTCACGCACGGTCAAACGTTCGGTGCCTCCTTGGAAACGGCGTTAAGATTTATACAGAACGGCGGCGTTACACCGTCACCGTAAAACCCTAACCCAACCTTTAATCTTAACTTTAACCTTTAACCCGGATAAAACCTTATTGTGCCTGCCCGGCACGGCTAACCTACCAACAACAAATTATGCTTTTTCGCGTTTTCCGTCGTTTTTTTTACGAGGTTCATCTCTGGCTCGGCATTGTCAGCGGAATCGTCGTGTTTATTGTCTGCCTGAGCGGTGCGATTCTCGTTTTTCGTGAAGATGTTCAACATCTTGCGGAACCTGCCAAGTATTATGTCAATGTTCCGAAAGATGCCGACAGACTTCCCGTTGACAAGGTTATTGCTAAACTTGAAGCAGATAATCCGGGTATGAAAGTTACATCTGTTACGATTCCAGAACCGGCAAACCGGACGATTTCTGCGATGCTCTCCAATCCCAGACCGCAGGGCGAACAACCGCGGGGAGAACGTCCCGAAGGAATGGGAAGACGAGGACAGCGACCTGATGGTGAACAACCGCAAGGAGAGCGTCCTGAAGGAGCGGAAGGGCGCAGACAGCGTTCTGATGGTGAACAGCGTCCGCAGGGTGAACGTCCTGAAGGAACGGAAGGGCGCAGACAGCGTTCCGACGGTGAACAGCGTCCGCAGGGTGAGCGCGGTCGTCAGGAACAAGCCGGTCAGAATCGCGGCGGTGCGCCGCAAGGCGGTCCCGGCGGACGCAGTTTCGGCAAAATGGTTCTCGTGAATCCTTACACGGCGGAAGTCGTTGCCGAAGGCGGCGGAAGGAACAGCGGGGGGAAACTTGGTGCGTTTTTTATGTCGATGCAGCAATTACACCGAAACCTTTGGATTTCGTACAGAATCGAAAGTCTCGGACCCCGCTCCTCGCTTGGCGGCTTAATCGTCGGTATTGCAACAATTATTTTCGTCGTAACCGTTCTCAGCGGTTTGGTGCTTTGGTTCCCCCGAACATTGAAAAGTTGGAAACGCTGGGCATCGTGGAAGCAAGGTTTGATAGTCAAATTCCGCAGCGGGATTTGGCGGTTCATTTATGATTCGCACAACACCGTCGGCTTTTATATGCTGATTCCAACGCTGATTCTTGCCTTGACGGGACTTTGCTGGTCGTTCGGCTGGTATCGGAATACGGCAAGTTATGTTCTCGGCGACCAGGTTTTTAAGCAGCGTATGCAGCGTCCTGAAAAGATTATTCCGCTCGAAGGCGGAACGCAGCCGCTTTCCGTCGGTGAACTTATCGAACGGCAAAATAAACTGACACCGGGCAGCGGTGAAATATCCGTTTCGATTCCGAATGACCGGGAAACGGCGTTGGTGATTCAAAAAGGGCGGACGGGATTCTTTGCCTTGTCGCTCAAGGACAAAACGCAGTGGGACCGTTTTCGCGGTACGGTTATTCCGGTCGAGCATTTCGGTAAGACGGTCGAAGTCGAACGGTTCGCCGACAAGCCGTTTGGTGCGAAAATCGCAGCGGCAGTGCGGACGCTTCACTTCGGCGATGTAACGGGAACTTCCTCGAAGATTTTGTTTTTCATTGCGTGTCTCTTTGCGGCGAGTTTTCCGATAACCGGCGTTATGCTTTGGACAAGAAAACTCATTGCCCGCTACCGAAAACGCCCCGCGAAAACCGGCACTGAAGTTGGCACTGAAGTTTTGGAATGTGTTGACCTCCCTTGATATATTTTTCTGATAGTCCGCTGTTTTCTGCGGCGGACGACCCGGAAAGATAAAAGTCGGCGGCACCGCTAATGTGTTGCGAGATACTGGTCAATTTGCGCCGCAGCAAGGTCAAAATCGAACATAATAACGTGTTCGTATAATTGTTCAAGCATCGTGCTTTCAGCGTCCGGTCGGGGTTTCGACTGCAATTCGTCAAGGATTCGGTGAATAGTCAACGCATCCATTTTCATCAATGCCTCCTTCAACAGCACCAGGTCGCCGCGTATCGGCGGCGGCGTTGCACCGGCACGGATAGCACTTTCGCTTTGGTACACGCCGAGCCACTCCTCAACCGCTGAACGAAGACGCATCATATCGGATAAAAACGTCTCCGTTTCGTTTTCAATGACCGTCATATCCCCGTTTCTGCCCGCCTGCGTCAGCCGTTCCGCCTGCTCCGAGAGCGGCATCGAACCGACATTTGCCAGCGCAGACCGCAAACCGTGAACGCAAGTCGTGTACAATTTCCAATCCTGCGATTGCCGGGACGAACGGATTTGTTCGGTTTTCATTACCGCATCGGACGGAAAAGTTTTGAGAATGTTCAGATAATTCTTCGCCCCGCCAGCCAATGTTACCGCACGGACAGTGTCCAAGCCCGGAATTAAAAACCGTTCAACCGCAATCCCGTCTGCGTTCGCACTGTATTCAGGCGGTAAAATAATCGGCTCTTGTTTTTCCGCCGGAATCCATTTGGCGAGAATCTGGTTGAGTTTTAACAGGTCAATCGGTTTCGGCAGGAAATCGTTCATTCCGTTTTTCAGGAATATCTGTTTCATTCCGGCAACGACATTAGCCGTCATCGCAATAATCGGTACCGGTGCCGCATCAGGGTGCAGCGAATCCCGAATCGTCTTTGTTGCCGTGCAGCCGTCCATCACCGGCATCTGCATATCCA
>JAITQJ010000257.1 GCA_031288955.1 Planctomycetaceae bacterium
GCAAGAGATGCCTTCGCCTTCTGTTGCGGTAAGGATAAGTCATTATCTTGAATACCTTCACCTTCGCATTGATGTTCTCAATAAACACTCGCCGCCGCGATAAATCCGTGTTATATGCCTTTTCCGCTTCCGATAACGGTGCTTCTTGCTCCTCTTAATCGGTATCTCACTAGGGCGTGTTGACACTAATCTTGACAGATTTTTTCGCGAAGATTATTATCCGTTATGAACTGGACAGAAATAGAATACGATAATATCAAACACCTCTTGGCGAAGCAGCGCGGCAACGTGGTCATTGATAACGACAACCACTTGTCGGTTAATTCCGCAAAAAGTCAAGAGGATTCTTCGCTGATACTCGATTTTTTCTCCGGTTCGGGAACAACCGCCCACGCCGTGATGCAACTCAACGCCGAACGGTTCGCAGCACACAGCCAGAGAGCCGGCAACGATGTTGCCGGTATCCGCTGGATTCTCGTGCAACTGCCCGAAACCGGATACGGGCTTTCTCTCTCTGCAAAACCGTTGACGCTCAAACGATTGATAAACTAGACGACTTCGACACGGCAAAAGAACAAAAAACGGTGTTCAGTAAGGACTTAATCACTCCCTTCGGTTTGCAAACGATTCTCCGCACCTGGTTAACCAATGACGGACTGGAATTGACCGAAAACGCTGCGGAAGTGAAACTCGGCAACTACACGGCGTATTATGCGGAGCGGTTCGGCAAGTTGTATCTGATTGACCTCGACAGTAACGGCTGGGACACGGACGTATTGAAAGAACTGCTCAACAAAATCGGACTCAACGAATTGCCGGTGAAAACGCTCGTGATTTACGGTTATTCTTTTTCGTTCAAAAATCTGCGGGAGTTAAAAACGAATTTAGACACGCGGGATAAAGAAAAGAAACCGGCATTACAGGAGCGGTATTAAATGCACCTTATCCTCGAACAATTACAGCACCGGTTTAGCAAAGAACAAACGGCGTGGAAAACTATACAGGAATTGGAACCGTGTTTGATTTTCCGTTTCGGAGCAACGTTTCCGATGAGAACGAGCGGCAAAGGTAAAACGAAAAAAACGGAACGGGATTACGATAATCTTGTGTATGACTTAAATGCGGACGAATCGTTTAATCAGAGACTTGTCAAAGGTATTGACGTTTATTATCCGGCAATAAAGGAACAGATTAAAAAGTAAAAGTGAAAAGCGTGTCCGGCAAAAAAAATCGTTTTGCGCTGCGATAAGAATAATGATGAAGTTCCGTTTAATGAAAAGTTCAATACGCTTGACAAAGATTTTCCGCCTGACCTGACTTATTATCAATACGATAGAAAGGGCAAGACCGCCGTTTTAGAAACAGGACTTGAAATTGCGGAAGGAATGACGCTCAAGGCAAAAGCAAAGGGCAAACTTCTGAATGATGATATTATTGATGAACACGATACAATTATCGAAAGCGAGGAGTTGATTGCTCTTGCACCGGAGGAACTGAATGATGTCGGCGATAAAGTCCGGGAAAATCCGGCAAACTGCCGCGGCGGAGTATCCGGGTGCCGCTCTACACCGGCGGAACGACAAGCCCCGGCTTCGTGTTCGCCGTCAAAAACAACGGCGACACAGTCACCGGCTCTTTGAATCTTTATCTTCTTGTCGAAGCAAAAAGCGAAGACAAGCGGCGGGGGGTATTTATCCCTGCCCTTTACGCTGGTACACTTATAGTTATGTTCTCCTTCCTGCGTACCTGGCAACTTGCCGCTAAAAGTCTGCTGCTGCATCCAATGCGGTCGATGTTGACCGTTCTCGGCATCTTCATCGGTGTCGCCAGCGTCATCTGGCTGATGGCTATCGGCGAAGGTATCAGTATCAAAGCACAGGAACAAATCGAAAGCCTCGGTGCGAACAATATCATCGTCCGAACGATTAAGCCCGCCAATCCTGAAATGTCAACGATGCGGCGGCGGACAGTTCCCACCTTCGGCATCAAACGCGAAGACTACGAACGTATCCTCGCAACCGTTCCGACTATCATCAATTCAATGCCGGTGCGGGAAATCCGGCGGACTTTCGCTGCCGGTCCGATTCAGACGGACGGCAGACTCGTTGGAACAACACCGATTTATGCCGAACTTTCGCAAATCGAAATTGACCGCGGGACTTTTCTTTCGGACATTGACCAGCGGGAAGCATTGCCGCATTGTGTCCTGTCCGCATCGATTGCCGAAAAATTGTTCCCGAATTCCGACCCGATGGGCAAAACGGTACGCATACAAGGCAACGTTAACGACACCGGTTTTCCGTACAAAGTCATCGGCACGGCGAAACCGCGCGGGGCAACGGGTGCGGTTGGCGGGTCATTTTCCGCTCAGGACTTTACCAACGACGTGTATGTTCCGCTGGCAACGCTTTGGAACCGGATGGGCGATACGATGATGATTCGCAAAAGCGGGCAGTTTGAAGGGGAAATTGTTGAACTGTCGCAATTAACCCTGCAAGTCGGTAACCGCAAAGAAGTAAAGGAAACGGCAGACATTGTTACAGCAACGTTGGAACAAACGCACCGGAAGAAAGACGACTTTGCCGTCGTTGTGCCGCTGGAATTGCTGGAACAAGCCGAAACGACGCGGATAATGTTTAACGTCTTTATGGGACTGATAGCGGCAATTTCGCTCCTTGTCGGCGGCATCGGCATTATGAACATAATGCTGGCAACGGTAACGGAGCGGACACGGGAAATTGGTATCCGCCGGGCATTGGGAGCGAAACAGGGCGACATTATCCGGCAGTTTTTAGCGGAAACGGTAATGCTGTCGGTTGTCGGCGGAGCGGTCGGTGTGGCAGTGGGATTATCGTGCCGTCCGCTGACGATGCTGGCGATGACGCTGATAAAAATGAAAATGCCGGAGATTATTCAAACATTACCGCCGGTGGTGCAGGACATTGAGCCGGTAATCGTTCCGGTGTCGATACCGATAGCCTTTGTGATTTCTGTTGTTATCGGAGTGGTATT